>NZ_JBKQBJ020000010.1:0-226940 GCF_046825355.2 Flavobacterium sp. C3NV
TCTGTTAAAGCGGCTGTCAATTCAATATGTCTACGAACGTGTTTCAATTTTGTTTCGCTTGTTTCTCAAAGCGGGTGCAAAAGTAGAAAACTTATTTCTAACTGGCAAATGTTTTTTGAAGTTTTTTTTTAAGAAAATTTCTTTTCTTTTTACTCCTCAAACCTACCAATCTATCAATGAACTTTCCGTGTTTTGCGGGGTGCAAATGTAACATCCGTTTTCAAATCTCACAAGCTTTTTGCAATCTTTTTTTGAAAATAAATTTTCTCTTTGATTTCGTTTGCTTGTCAGTATTTCAGTGAACGTCTATCGCTGTTGCGGGTGCAAAAGTAGACCCTTTATTTACATTTACAAGCTTTTTCTTTATATAATTTCAATGTTTTTAAAAACTTTTTCTTAACACTCTGATAACACTAAACTTAGAAATCTGCCTTTTCTCTCGTTTCTAAGATTTTTCTGATTAGAAATGTGTTTTTCGCAATAACACTATTTAATAAAAGCCCATTTTTAAAGACTTCTCTGCTTTAAAGGATATTTAATGACTTGTTTTGAATAAGACTGTTTTGAAGTGGATTGCCACCAAGACAATAAGACGCTAAGCTTGTGCTCCTGCTTCTAAGCCTGATTTTACCGTTTTTAACTATGAAATCCCGATAGCTATAGAGAAAGGCGCTATGTGTTTTGCTATTTGGAGCGTTTTATTTCTCTTTTAGCCCTAATGTTTTTCTGAAGGCCACTGCCCTAGCCCCGATAGTAGTGGAAATCCTTTTACTTTTTTCTTTAAAAAGTAAAAGATTGGAACGAATAGCGGGAAATAGCTCCTAATCATTATTAAATTCCAAACTTTTAAAATCCAAATTCCAAAACTGCCTGTTCTTATATATAGTATAAAATAAAAAACCCGTTAGTTAGACTAACGGGTTAATGAATTTATGAATTACTAATCAAAACGGATGGCTTTGACTGGTGAGATCTTCGTTATTATATAGGAGGGAATTAACAGTACGATAAAACAAATTGTAATGGTGAGTAAATTCAGCAAAGCGATATACCCCCAATTTAAATAAACCGGTGCCTGATTGACGTAGTAATTTTCAGGATTTAACTGAACGACTCCGAATTGCTGCTGGATTAACAAGATGGCAATCCCTATTAGATTACCCCAAAACAATCCTCGTATGATAAGATAGAATGCGTTGTATAAAAATATTTTGCGAACTGTCCAGTTATTTGCTCCCATTGCTTTTAGAATTCCGATCATTTGGGTGCGCTCTAATATAAGGACCAATAATGCAACCACCATATTTATGGTAGCTACCAGGATCATAACTCCGAGGATAACGACGATATTGAAATCGAACAGTTGTAGCCAATCAAAAATATAGCTGTATTTTTCGATGATGGTTTTTGTATCTAAATTCGATGATGTTTGATCGTATACCTGAATTCCTGTTGTTTTGATATTATCGAAATCTTTTACAAATACTTCAAAAGCTCCAACCTGATCCGGAGTCCATTTATTGATTCGCTGAATGTGACGAATATCTCCTATTATATAGGTCGCATCGAATTGTTGAAATCCCGAATTGAAAATACCTGTAATTTTGAATCGGCGGCTGTTTGGCATTTTGCCTTGTTCTTCTTTAATAAAGAAAGTATTAAAATTATCTCCTACTTTTAAATTAAGACGATCTGCAAGAAGCCTGGAAATTAAAACTTCTTCGTTTAGAGTTTTAGAAAAATCGGGCACTTTACCCTCTACAATATATTCCTTTATATTATTCCAGTCGTAATCTCCCCCTACTCCTTTGAAAACAATTCCTTCGAAAGCATTTTCTGTTCTAATAATTCCGGCTTTAGTTGCTATTGCCTGAATATGACTTACCTCTGGAACTGATTTGAAATTGGGATAAAAATCCTGTTTTTTGGAAATTGGCGTTAAAGTGACTTCAGAATTGTTATTATCAAAATTTGATATAATAATCTGGCCGTTGAAAGCCGAAACTTTATCACGTATTTTTTGCTGCAATCCTATTCCGGTAGCAACTGAAACTATCATCATGATAATACCAATGGCAATGGCCGAAATGGCAATTTTGATAATTGGCGCTGATATACTGCTTTTATAATCTTTGGCAGTTATAAGTCTTCTTGCTATGAAATATTCTAAACTCAAATTTGGGTTGTCTTTTATTAATTATCATTGGACTTCATCTATCCGAATCAAAAATACATTTTAAAAAGTAAAATCGAATGGCTTCTAAAAACAATTATAAAAGTTTTAAACTCTTATAACGGAAGTTTCTTTTTCATCTCTTCTACTATATTATATGCTGCAGGACAAATAGCAACATTTTTTAAAGTAAGATCTGTAATTTGATTAAACTTTTTACGATCTGTATGCGGAAATTCTCTACAGGCCTTTGGGCGAACATCATAAATCATGCAATAGTTCTCGCTATCGAGAAAAGTACAGGGAACACTTTTTAGTACATAATCTTTATCTTCATCTATTCGAAGATACTGCTCGATGAATTGCTGTGGTTTTTGCCTAAATGATTTCGAAATTCGTTCGATATCCGCCAAAGTAAATAATGGCCCGGTTGTTTTGCAACAATTAGCGCACTGTAAACAATCTGTCTTTTTAAATTCGGCGTCATGCAAATCCTGCATCACGTAATCTAAATTCTTAGGTTGTTTCTTTTTCAGCTTATCAAAATACTTTTTGTTTTCGATATGCTTATCTTTGGCTAACTTATTTAAGTTATTTAAAATTTGTTTCAAGTTTACTTTTTAAAGTTGATGTGCAAAATTAAACAACTTTAAACTTGAAACCCTAAACTTTGAACTAAAATACGATGAAAGATCTATTTGGGAAGGCGATGTTCGACTTTCAAACCAATAATTCGCCTGAAGACATCATTACAGAAACTACAATTTCTGAAGAGGACGAAATGAGTGTTGATTATTTATTCCGTTCTTATAACGAAATGCCTAAACTTGAGCAAAAAGCACTGCAATTGGCCACTGGAAAAACATTAGACGTTGGGTGTGGCGCGGGAAGCCACAGTTTATCTTTGCAAAATGATCGTAATTTAGATGTTACATCGATAGATATTTCATCAAAAGCTATTGAAACTTGTAAACTTCGTGGTGTTAAAAATGCAAAAGTTGAAAACATACTAGATTATGAAGGAGAAAAATTTGATACTATAATTTTACTAATGAATGGCGTTGGTATTTTTGGCAAACTTGAAAATTGCAATAAATTTCTATCTAAGCTAAAGTCACTTTTAAATCCGGGCGGACAAATTTTACTGGATAGCTCCGATATCATTTATATGTTTGACGAAGATGAAGATGGCGGAAAATGGATTCCGTCTAATAATGATTATTACGGCGAACTTGTTTTTAATATTTCATATAAAGGAGAAAAAGAGGAACCTTTTGACTGGTTGTATTTAGATTACAACACACTTCAAAATGCAGCTGCCGCAAACGGATTAAATTGCGAGCTTATTTTAGAAGGCGAACATTATGATTATTTGGCTAAACTTTCGATTTAAAATAAAAATTAACAATCATGGAAGCATTAGATCTAGAAAAATTAAAATATCCGATAGGGAAATTTGAGTTCCCAACGGAATTTAGCCCTGAATATATTTCTGATAAAATTCATGAAATCGAATCTTTTCCTGAGAGATTGAAAAAAGAAACGATACAGTTAACAGATGAACAATTGGATACGCCATATCGTCCCGATGGGTGGACGGTTCGACAAGTAATTCATCATTGTGCCGAAAGCCATATGAATTGTTATATCAGAATAAAATGGGCTTTGACAGAAAATAATCCGGTGATAAAACCATATGATGAAAATTTATGGTCGGACTTGCCTGATAATTTGAAGATGCCCATTGAGCCAACATTGACTTTGCTTGAAGGATTACATTTTAGACTGGCTTTTATTATGAAGAATTTATCTGATGAAGATCTTGAAAAATCTTTTATTCATCCAGAAAATAATTCGGAATATAAAATAAAGCAATTAATAGCCACATACGCCTGGCACGGTAATCATCATTTGGCGCATATTACTACTTTAAAAAAATACAGAAACTGGAAATAAAAGCAATGTTTCTTTTTTATACACTGTATACAATTTATCCTAAACAAAAAAAATCTCTTCGGCTGAAGAGATTTTTTTATGTCCTTTAAGGAATATTCAAATATTTATGTGTTTGAAGTGAAACTCTCCACTTAGGATTACTCATTACATAATCTACTATCAGAGGTGTCATCTCTTCTTTTTTGCTCCATTCCGGTTGAAGAAACAATATTGCATTGTCATTTACGAGCTCTGCTTGTTCTTCTGCAAAAATAAAATCGTGTTTGTTATAAATAATTACTTTTAACTCGTGCGCATTATCATACACCGTTTGTGTTGGTAATTTATTTTTTTTAGGCGAAAGACAAATCCAATCCCATGTACCTGTTAATGGATACGCTCCTGAGGTTTCGATATGAACTTTTAAATTTCTATTTTTCAATTCCTGAGTCAACAAACTCATATCCCAAGTCAAAGGTTCACCCCCTGTTATTACAACAGTGTCTGCATAAGTTGCTGCATTATTTACAATTAAATCAACACTCGTTGGCGGATGCAACTCTGCATTCCAGCTCTCCTTCACATCACACCAGTGACAACCAACATCACAACCTCCAATTCGTATAAAGTAAGCCGCCGTTCCGGTATGAAAACCTTCTCCCTGAATGGTATAAAACTCTTCCATCAAAGGTAACATAGCTCCTTTATTTACTTCTAATTGTATTTCTTTTGATAACATTATTATATTTTAAAGTGCAAAGATAGTCAATTAAATACGGAACAAAAAAAACCGATAGTCCAAAGAACTATCGGTTTTATATTTAATAAAAGACCTTATATTATTTTAAAGCTTTTACAGATTGTGCAGCGTAAGAATTTGCAGGATCTAAAACTAAAGTTTTATTGAAAAATTCAAGTGCTTTTGCTTTGTCAGTATTTGCATAAGCAGCTCCAATTGCATTATAGGATTCAACAACTTTTTTAACTGTCGCAGGTTTCGCTAATTCTTCAGCACCTTTAGCTGTAGTCTTAGTCACATACTCAGTATAGTTTTTGATAATCAAATCGTCTTTGTCCATTAAACTGTTGATTCTTCCTTTGTATAAATATGCTTCATCATAAGTAGGAGAAGCTGTTAAAACTTTATCAAAAGTAGCATCCGCTTTTTGCAATGCAGCTGTATCACGAGTTTCTGCAGTTTTACCAGCATTACCATAGTAAACTGAAATACCATAATAAACTAAATCATCAAGATAATTTTTAGATTCTGCATTACCAGCACCAAGTTCAAAGATAGAAGCTGCCTGAATATATTGTTTTTTTCCAAACAATGCTTTTCCAAAATCAGCTAATTCTTCTACTACTAATGGCTCTAATTCAATCGCCTTTTTGATATCTACAATACCAGCATCAAAAGCAGCCTGATCTACAACTCCTTCAGCGTTTGTTCCTTTTTTAATTTTTGACAAACCTAAATATAAATAATCTCTACCAATTACTTTGTTTGAAGGCACTTTCATAAAATCTTCAATAGATTTAATTGCTACATCAACATTTCCGTTTTCGTAAGCAGCATAACCTAAATATCTGTAGATTCTTGGGTTTACTTTATCTTCAGCAATCATTTTGTTTGCTACAGTCTCAAGAGTTTTATAATCTTTTACTAAGATCAAGAAATCTGCATGACGCATTTTCGAATCTAAAGAGTAATCTGTAAGACTCAAATATTTCTCGTAGTTAGTGATTGCATTTTGCATATTCACTTTAGCGGTAGAAGTTTTGTTTCTTCCCCATTTGTAATATGTTTCAGCTAATTCTCTGTAAACTGGACCATAATTAGGGTTGATCGCAATAACTTCATTAAAAGATTTAATTGCTTCTTCGTATGATTTAGCACCTTTTAACAAAACTCCTAATTGCATTTTTGCTCTTAAAAGTGTTGGATCAGCAGTAAATGCATCACGGTAAGCTTTGTAAGCATCATTTTGATTATTTGAACCATAATAAGCATCTCCAATTGTCAAAAGAGCAGTTGCATTCTGAGGCTCAAGTACCAAAGCACGTTTCAAGATCGCAATAGCACCAGGATAATCTGGTGAAGTTGAATTAATATATGCTCTACCAATGTAAATAAATTCATCTACATCTTTACGTTTCATATCTTTTGTAGCTAAACCAAAGTTAGCCTGAGCTGCAGCAGCATTTTTAGCATCAAGATCTATTTGACCTAATCCGATATAATTTAAATTTTTCTTATCAGATGCTTGTAATCCATTTGCGTAATAAATTTTTGCTGAATCAACAATAGATTGATTTAAATATATATTACCTAAAACAAAATTAGCTTCTCCGTCAGAAGGTTTTGCTTTGATGATTGTTTTAAGCAAAGACTTTGCTTTTTGAAATTGCTCAGCATCGATTGCTTTTTTAGCTTCTTTGATGTCTTGCGCTTTTGCAACAGTAGCTGAAGCAACTAAGGCAAGACTAAAAATTTTAAATTTATTCATCTTTAATAGTAATTAATTTATTCTTTATCTTTAATAATTTGACTTCTAATTTTAAGATTTCTTCCTGGAGTTCTAACAGGCAATAATCCCGATTTTAAAACAATACGTTGTCCGATGTCTCCTGAAATGAATGAAGCAAACCCCATTCCTAAACCAGTATAACCCTGACAATTTATAATAAACAAATCACGTGCCAAAGGATATTTTTTCTCACCAAGATCATTTTGAGTAGGACTATAGTATCCGCCACCATTTAGACCTTTTACACTCATAACGTTTATCTTTTTTACAATGTCGATCATATTTGGAGATGGCTGATATAACCAATTTACTCCAACTACTCCAATCATACCATCATTCTCAGACACGAATTTAATAACTTCGTCGTTAGTTTTAAAAGAAAAAACATTTTTTGATGGAATATCTTTCACCTTAGCCAATTCTTTCATGTATCGTACCGTACTTGAATTTGGGTTATCAAAAACAAGTCCCTTGATTCCAGAATCTGATTTGCCTTGTAAAAAATCGATCACGGTTTTCAACGCAATTAATGTATCATTATTGCTTTTATTAGTAACAAAAGCAATTGCATCTGATGCAAACGGTGTTACTCTAGGATTAATCTTGCTTTTTTCGAATCTTGTTTTCTCTTCCTGAGTCAAATCTCTGGTAGTAACAACCACTTTTGCTTTTTGATTTAACAAATCATTTATAAGCTCAGCTTCAGATTTAGGTTTTAATGAAATCTTAGCATCATAGTAAGTACCTTCAAAAACAGCCACCATATCTTCTACAATAGGTTTAATTGTTTCATCTACAGTAATATCTATTGATCCTTTTAAAATTGTTTCATTCTCAGCCTCATTTTTACTTTTTTGGTTACACATGGCAAACAAAAAAACAAAAACTACCAAACCTACAATTTTACCATATTTGAACATAATTATTCTGCGTTTGAATTGATTAATCTTAAAAAACGAATTCCTGAATATACGATCAATAATCCGCCAAAGGCATATCTGTATTTAGGTTCCATGTCTAAAGGAAGTTTCTTCCAGAACATAATCATCAAACCCAGTACAAGATATATTAAAAAAAACATTATTCCTAAAACAAGAAGAAATCGCTCTTTGAGCGATTTCTTCTGAATATTATTAAGCTTATCTTTTAACATTATTCTGCAGATTGAATAGTAATAGGAAGCGAGTAAAGTACCCTAACTTTTTTACCATTTTGTTCGCCGGGAGTCCATTTTGGACATTTTTTAAGAACACGAATTGCTTCTGCTCCTGTACCGTAACCGATATCCCTTAAAACTTTAATGTCGGTTAATGAACCGTCTTTTTCAACTACAAAAGTAACATAAACTTTACCTTTTAAACCTTCTTCTTCCGGAGTCTTGTAATTGTTTCCTACGAATTTGTAGAACTTTTCAATTCCTCCAGGGAAATCTGGTTTTACTTCGATACCAGCCGTGTTGTACACGTTGTTATCTTCTTGGATGATCTCCTGAACAGGTCCTTTACCAACTGGCTCATCAACAGTTAAAACTGCATCCGGATCTCCTTTGATAGTTTCGTTACCTACTTTTTTATCCTTAAGATCCACAATTTTTGGTGGGTCTTCAGTAACTTCATTTGCTTTAGCAACTACCGGTTTCACGAACTTCACCTGATCCACTTTTGGTGGTGGTGGTGGTGGTGGTGGTTGATTTGGCTTAATTTCCTCTTTTTTAGGAGGTAATTTTACTGTCGCGATTTTAATATCGTTGTTTACCACTTCTTCTTCAGAATCTGGTAAGAAGCTTGCAATAAGAGGAGCTGCAACAGCAGCGCTAAAGATAAGTGAACCAATAATAAGCGCCTTTACAGTCGTCTTACCGTTAGCTTTTCTTAACTCATATGCACCATATATCTTATTACGCCCTTCGAATACGATATCAAGCCACTGATTTTTAATTATATCTAGTTTCATATTTCTTGATTATTAAGGATTAAAACAAGATTGCTCTTATTTTTTATCTATCAATTTCGTTTCTTCTGGACTAAACTCAGGAACAATAGCATAAGTCTCAACACCTGAAATTGCCATCTCATCCAAAATATCAACCAAATTACGGTAATTTGATTTCTTAGTTGGCTTGATGATAACTATAATTCCGTTTTTAGGTTTCCCTAAAGCTGTAGAATAAGCTAAAACTGCTTTTTTCTGAGTTAATAATTCTTTACGAATTCCATCTTTACCATAGGTGATATCTTTAGGACCAACTTTAGGAGTTGCAAGCAATCCCATATAGTAAGTCATTTTATTGTCTGCACCTAGCATAACTGTCATCGTACGATTTTCATCAACCTTAGTTGGTACTTCATCTATTTTTGGATCTTTATCCGGAAGAGACAAATCCATCGCTTGAGGTTTTGACAACGATGTGGTTAGCATAAAGAACGTGATCAATAAGAATGCCAAATCCACCATTGCCGTTAAATCGACTTTAGAATTCTGCTTTTTACTTCTTACTTTACCACCTTTTCCGCCACCACCGTCGCCGGTATTTAATTCAGCCATTTTAGTGTATATTTTTTAATTAAAAGTCTTTTCCTCTCGTACCTGTAACTAAGTTAAAGGAATTGATTTTCTGATCTTGTAAAATATCCATTATCTTTTTGATTTGTGGATATTGTTCTTTAGCATCACCTTTTATTGCAATTTTCAATTCTTTATCATCAAGATCAATCGAAGCTCTTCTTGAAACCAAAAGCCAGTCTTTTAATTGATTATCTAACGAATCTATTGGAATTCCAGGTTGATTTGCTTTTGTTCTGTCAGCCGCTTTCATGCCAATGATTTGTTTCAAATTTGTCAATGGAACACCAAAGTCATCCATTAAAGCAAATTTAGTTTTATCATCTTCTGAAAATTCTACACCGTATTTTGCTCCCATTCCTTCAAGAGTTCTTTTACGAATCTCTCTACCTTTTAGGTCAAAAAATACTTTGCTTTTCCCGTCAGCACCTTTTCCTATTGTAATGATAGCCAAATCTGAATCAGGTAATTTAGTTTGAGCAACAGAAGAAGGCATATCTACAGGAAGTGCTTCTGGCACTTTAGCAGTAGCGGTCAAAATAAAGAACGTAAGCAAAAGGAACGCAACATCACACATGGCAGTCATATCTGTCGATGTTGACTTTTTTTTCATTTTTATTTTAGCCATTATCTTTTATTTTATTTTGATATAATTAATTGTAATTAATACTAATCAAAAATTAATTATTGTTTCAAACTTCCTCTGAATCTTCTATAAGTATTTACAATTGTAGTACCAGCCTCATCGATAGAGTAAGTTAAATCATCAATTTTAGCAGTAAAGAAGTTATAAGAAACGATCGCTAAGATTGAAGTAGAGATACCTGTTGCAGTGTTGATAAGTGCCTCAGAAATACCTGTTGCAAGAGCAGCCTGGTCTGGAGTTCCAGCAGAAGCTAACGCACCAAACGCTTTAATCATACCTGATACAGTTCCTAATAATCCTCCTAATGTACCTAAAGATACTAAAGTAGAGATAATAGTCATATTTTTTTCTAACATTGGCATTTCTAATGAAGTTGCCTCTTCGATTTCTTTGTGGATTACTTCTGCAGCTTCTTCACTGTTGAAACCTTCTTTTTTAACATCTTGGTATTTTACCAAAGCAGATTTAATTGCATTTGCAACTGAACCTTGTTGTTTGTCACATGAAGCGATAGCAGCCTCGATGTTTCCTTCTTTAATGTTTCCTTGTACATTTTTCATAAATGTATCTAAGTTTGCTTTACCAGCAGCTTTACCAATAACGATAAATCTTTCAATAGAAAACACAACAACCATTAAAAACATACCTAATAATACCGGTACGATAAAACCTCCTTTATAAACTTGACCTAATGTATTGATCGGGTGACCTGTTTCTGGGTTACCTCCTTCGAAGTTAGCAGCATCTCCCATGATTACTTTCCAAATAAACACCCCAACTAAAATACACGCAACAATAATGATTCCTGTAATCATTCCTCCTCCATTTGAAGTGCTTTCTTTTTTAACTTTAACGTTTGCCATTTTTTTTAATTTTAATAGTTTTAAATAATTTTTATTTTTTAGTTATATTTAACTTGTAGAGGAGCAAATTTATACGTTTAGTTTAAATAAAAAAACTTTTTTTAATTTAATTGAGCGAAATTTAACGTCAATTTAAAAAATATCTCATTAAATTGCCGCCGTCATTTTTTAGATAAAACAAAAAACAGGGCGATTAATGGGAAAATTACAACGTTTTAGTAAATATTCAAACATTCCTTTGATATCTTCTTAAAAAGTTGCGAAATAATTTTTTATATAATTTTCAGACCGGAAAAGCTTTTTCTTACTAAAAAAAACAAACGCAAAATGTTAAAAAACCAAGCAATACTCTTATAATCATCTAAATTACAAATAAAACATGAATAAAAAAGACAATTTCATTCAAGATATAAATAATGGTTACGCATCTAAAGGAGATAATATAATTCTGGGCGGAGCGATACTTGACGGAGAACCAATTGCTGAAGCTCATGTAAAAATTCCACTAAAAACCCTAAATCGACACGGTCTTATTGCCGGCGCGACCGGAACCGGTAAAACCAAAACTATTCAGGTTTTTTCTGAGCAGTTGTCAAATGCCGGAATTCCAGTTTTAATGATGGATATAAAAGGGGATTTTAGCGGAATTGCAGAAGAAGGAAAGGAAGAAGGTTTTATTACAGAACGACATGCTAAAATAAATATCCCTTACAATGTTGCTTCATTTCCGGTAGAATTAATGTCTTTATCCAAACAAAGCGGAGTGCGTTTAAGAGCCACGGTTTCAGAGTTTGGTCCTGTCTTATTTTCCCGAATTTTAGATCTTAATGACACTCAGGCTGGCGTTGTTGCTGTTATTTTTAAATATTGCAATGACAACAATATGCCTTTGCTGGATTTAAAGGATATTAAAAAAGTAATCAACTATATTACCGAAGAAGGTAAAGAAGAAATATCAGCCAATTATGGCAAAATTTCTACTGCCACAACCGGAACTATTTTACGAAAAATAATAGAATTAGAACAACAGGGAGGCGATATCTTTTTTGGAGAATTATCTTTTGAAATTGATGATTTAATGAGAATTGATGAAAACGGAAAAGGATACGTAAACATCATTCGTTTGACTGATATTCAGGACAAACCAAAATTATTCTCGACTTTTATGTTGAGTTTATTGGCCGAAATTTATCAGCAAATGCCTGAAAAAGGAGATGTTTCTCAGCCAGAATTGGTGATATTTATTGACGAAGCCCATTTGATCTTTAATGAAGCCAGTAAAGTATTATTAGAACAAATTGAAACGATTGTAAAACTGATACGTTCTAAAGGTGTTGGTATTTATTTTGTTACTCAAAATCCAATGGATGTTCCTAGTGGTGTTTTGGCACAATTGGGTTTAAAAATTCAACATGCTTTAAGAGCTTTTACAGCAAATGATCGTCAGGCAATTAAAAAAACAGCCGACAATTATCCTACTTCACAATATTATAAAACAGACGAATTGCTAACGAACTTAGGAATTGGAGAAGCGCTAGTCACGGCACTTAACGAAAAAGGAATTCCGACTCCGCTTGTTGCCACAATGATGCGCGCACCAATGAGCCGAATGGATGTTCTGACTTCTGATGAAATCGAAGCCATAAACAGCAAATCGAAACTGGTAAAAAAATACGCCGAAGAAATGGATCGCGAAAGCGCTTATGAAATTCTAAACAAAAAAATTGCCGATGCTGCTCAGGCCAGCGAAGAACAAGAACAAAAGGCACCAACAAAATCATCAAAAGCTGAACCGAGTACTACAAGTGTAGTAACAAAATCAGTTTTGAAGGTGGTAACAAGTGCTACTTTTATCAGAGGTGTTTTTGGAGTGTTATCAAAAATATTCAAAAAATAAATTCAATATCAAAAATCAATTACAATATCAATGTCAAATTTTAAATTGAATTTTGATATTGTAATTGACATTGAATCTATGCATTTTGCAACAATTCCAGAATCTTATTGTCGATTTCAGTACTGTTCCAGATATTTTCGATATTATCTATTTTTAGAATTTCTTCCATAATTCCGTTTTGAAAATCGCCTATCGCCAAAGCTTCGGCATATGGTCGATCACTAAAAGTTACACGGCTGTAAAGCGGAATCCATTTATCAGGATGTTTATCAGAAAATGCTTTTTCTATTTTCTTTTGTAATAAGAATTTTTCATCTGCTGTTTTCGTGCTCATTTCCATAAAATTTCGGTACGAAAGTTCTGCAATGGCATCAGCATTTGGTTTACGCGAAATTTGATATTCAGAGAAAATTTTCTTCCAGTCGTTTCCGTACTTTTCGATCATTTCGTTCAAAACCGTTATATCCTCAAAACCAGCATTCATTCCTTGTCCGTAAAACGGAACAATAGCATGACAAGCATCTCCAATCAAAGCAATTTTATCTTCATAAGTCCAGGGGAAACATTTCATTGTCACCAAAGTACTCGTTGGATTTTTAAAGAAATCTTCTGCCAGTTTCGGAATCACTTCAATCGAATCCGGGAAGTTTTTTTCAAAGAAATCTTCTACCATTTTACGATCTGTAAGCGATGCAAAAGAATTTTCACCTTCAAAAGGCATGAATAAAGTACAGGTAAAACTTCCGTCAAGATTAGGAAGCGCAATCAACATATATTCGCCTCGCGGCCAGATATGAAAAGAGTTTTTATCCAACTTATGTGTCGCATCGGCATTTGCCGGAATGTTCAATTCTTTATATCCCATATTCAAAAATTCCTGCGAATAATTAAACATGCTCTGGCGTTGCATTCTGTGACGAATTCTGGAAAAAGCACCATCGGCACCAAAAACCATATCGTATTTTTTCTCCTCCCACTCGCCTCTTTCCGTTTCACCAATATGCAAAGTCGCATCGCTTAGCGTCACATCCCAGATTTTTTGTTCAAACAAAAATTCAGCTCCGGCGGCTTCAGCAAGATCAATCATTTTTCTGTTTAAAGCCCCTCTGGAAATCGAATAAATCGACTCGCCTTCCTGCCCGTAATTCTGAAAATTGAGTTTATCGACCAAATGAATCGCACGTTTGTCCATCGGAATCGCGATTTCACGCACCGAATCGCCAACACCAACGCCATCAAGCGCTTTCCAGCCACGGTTAGACATTGCCAGATTAATAGAACGACCCGAAAAATTAATTTTACGAATATCAGGACTACGATCATAAACATGAACGGTGTGACCTGCTTTTTTGAGATAAATTGCCAATAGTGATCCTACCAATCCAGAACCTACAACAGCAATTTTTAGTGGAGTTTGCATCAAGAAAAATCTAAATATAAGATCGTAAAAATAAGTAATAAATACACAAAAGCTTTAAAATAAACCAAATATTTAGACTTATTCGTTATAATTATCTGGGCATGACCCGCCGAAAAAAGCGGGTCGGGCTATCCACTTGTATATTTTATGGCGAACCCCGCCATAAAAGGATACCGCTCCTATCCCTCATGCAACACCCGTTTTCATAACAAATTTACGTTTTTATAGAATTATTAGAATTTCAAAAAGGGCTACTTTCGCTGAAGAAATAATCTCGCAAAGGCGCAAAGTTTTGTTTTTTGTCAATCCTGACGAAGGAAGGATCACACATGTAACTCGACAAAGATTGGCGAATTTCTGTACGGAGTATCTAGTGTGATCCTTCCTTCGTCAGGATGACAAGATTGAGATAAAAACTTTGTGCCTTTGTGCCTTTGTGGCAAAATCTAAATAATATGAAAAGCGAACTATTACAATCAAACATTATCTTAGAAAACCAACGAGTTTTACTAATTCCATTCGAAAACGAAAGAAACAACGAACTCAAAGAAATCATCTTCGATGATGAAATCTGGAAATTCATGGGAATGTATGTTAGAAACGATGCTGATTTCGAAAATTATATCAAAAGCACCTTAAAACAAAAAGCAGACGGAATTTGTTATCCCTTTTTAATTATAGACAAAGCTACCAACAAAGTTGCCGGAAGTACCCGTTACGGTTACCTAAACCACGCAAGCCAGAAATGCGAAATTGGCTGGACCTGGTACGGAAAAGATTTTCAGGGAACAGGTTTAAACAAAGCGTGCAAATACGAATTACTGAATTTTGGTTTCGAAAAAATTCAATTCAGGAGAATACAATTTAGTGCTGATTTGGAGAACAAAAAATCACAACGAGCTATTGAAAAATTAGGCGCAATAAAAGAAGGTATCTTTAGAAATAATTATGTTGATTCTGAAGGAAAGAGTAAAGATGATGTTTATTATAGCTTGATTTTGGAGGAATGGGAGAAGACAAAGAGAGATTATTTTGAAGAGTTTATATAAATTATCTGCTTTCAGAAAAAAAATCCTACTTTAGCTTAGAATGTGTTCAAATACAAAATAGTTACCTAAAACCCTCGCAAGCAAACCGTTAGTTTTTAAAATTTAATATTTAATAAAAAATGGATCTACCAATTTATAATAAATCCTCAAAGAAAGGTGAAGATGGAATTACAATATTAAAGAAAATTATTGAAAAAGATTTAAATTGGATTTTTAGACCAAATCATAAAGAAAATGACTTTGGAATAGATGCTTATTTAGACATTATAGCTGAATTTGGCCAAGTCACTGGAAAAACTATAGCGGCTCAAGTAAAAACAGGCCCTTCCTATTTTAAAGAAAAAAATGATTTTGGCTGGATATACAGAGGTGAAGTTAGCCATCTTAACTATTATCTTAATCACGATATTCCAGTAATAATAATTATTATTGACGATTCTCTTAATAAAGCATATTGGTGCCTTTGCGATCCATCAAAAACAGAGCAAGCAGGTGGTAATTGGAAAATCACAATCCCATATAAAAATGAATTACAAGAAAACTCTAAACCAGAGCTATTAAAATACATAAGCCCTATTAGAGATTATGCCTCTCAATTGGAGCATTTTTGGAAAGTTAACAAGCAAATAAAAAAACATGACTATATTATTTTTATCGTTGACAGACCAGACATAGAAAACAAGACCTTTCAAAGTTTACTTCAAGGACTCGAAAGATTACATGTAAATCAAGAACTTATAACACATACAAAAGAAAAAATTGATATTTGTATTCATGGTTACAACGAAGATTCAAGAGAATTACACGAAATTCCAGAATTTAAAGAATGGCTTGACAAAGTTGTAGATAGTATAAACGGATGGGCATATTTTCTATCAAAAAGTAAGACTTCTCAATTTCTAAAGTTAATGCAGATTTGCAATATGAAATTTAAGGTAATTGAAGAAAACTGTATTAATGACTATGGACTCCCTGGAAAAAGAATTGAAATTGATTTTGAAAGTGGACTTCCTTTTATTGATAAACTATTCATAGATTTAAACATCTTTACCGAAAAACATCAAATTCCAATAGAAGTAAATAAAGAAATAAGCTCTAATTTAATAAAATATTTAACTGGAAAAGTAATATGATCAATATAAAAGTTCTTAATAATAATATAATCGAATGCAATTATACTCCGAACATTACGTAAGTCAAAAAACTGAAAGGTTCGTCAATAAAATTTGGTGTCTTGATAACAGCATCGGCGAAAGCCTAATCGAAAACAAACTCGTTTTACCCAACGGCTGTTTTAATCTCGCAATCGTAAGCGGAAAAGCAATAGAAGTTCATACCAGCAAAAGTAAGTATGAAATGAACGAAGGATTTTACTTTTGTTCGCAAATGACCAATAAAGTTTTGGTTAATATTCAACCCAAAACAAAGGTCACAATAATTCAACTACATGCCTGGACACTTTCGATGTTTCCAGATTATGATTTGAGTAATTTTACAGATGCTATTCTTAAAATTGAGGCTGCCGAATTGCCTTTCAAAAACAAAATCGAAACGGATCTAAACAGCGATATTCTAGCATTATTAAATACAATTAATTCTTATTTTGAAGAATTAAGTGTTTCGCATCCTAACAAAAACACAATCGAAAAGATTTGCGAAATAATCAAGTTTCAAAATGAAGAAATTTCAGTTTCGGAAATAGGAAAAAATCTAAATGCTTCGCAAAGGTCGCTTCAAATTAAATTTAAAACGGCAACCGGACTTACCATCAAAAATTATATTCAGATTCTGAAGTTTAGAAAATCAGTAGACCAAATGGTAAACTCTGATTTAGAGAAATTAAAACTGACCGATGTTGCGCTTTACAACAAATACTTTGATCAGTCACATTTCATCAAAAAGTTTAAAGATGTGACCAAAACAACCCCAAAAATGTTCAATTCGGATTCCTATTTTCTTTCAAAAAAAAGATAATATTCGCATTTGTACAATTTTGCGAGCAATGTTTTAGGTAATATTGCAAAATCATCAATCAATCAAATCAATCAAAAATGAAAATTAACAAATCATTTTTCCAGCTAAAAGTAATTTTAGTTGGGATACTACTTCTCCAATTCCATATTGGATTTTCTCAGGAAGAAAAAAATTCAAAACTGTACAAAACCATTATGTCAAGGGACAGCCTTCTCTTTAATGTTGGTTTTAATACTTGCGATGTATCACAATTCGAAAACTTACTAAGCAACAATTTTGAATTTTATCATGATAGAGACAGTATTCAGGACAGAACTTTATTTTTAAAAAACATTAGAAAAGGCTTATGTAGCGCTACCAAAACCTATCAAGCCAGAAGAGATCTGGTTGAAGGAAGCACTGAAATTTATCCGTTAGCAAAAGGTGGCGTTCTGTACGGTGCTTTGCAAATAGGAATTCATCAGTTTTTTGAACCTACCCCAGATAAAAAAGACAAATTTGGAAGTACCGCAAAATTCACTCATCTCTGGATATTGGAAAATGGGGTTTGGAAACTGAGAAGATCTTTAAGCTACGATCACCAGAATGTTAATACTGTAGGTACAAAATCAAGCATTTTTGATAATGATCAGGAAATTGAAAAATGGCTCAAACAAAACAATGTGCCCACTCTTGGAATTGGTATCATCAATAACGGAAAACTACAACAAATAAAGGTATTTGGTGAACTTAAAAAAGGGGTTACAGCACCGTTTAACACTATTTGGAATGTAGCATCTTTAACCAAACCTGTAACAGCAATCGTCGCTCTGAAATTGGCAAGCTCAGGAAAATTAGATTTAGACGAACCACTTTATAAATACTGGACAGATCCGGATATCGCAAGTGATCCAAATACAAAACTTCTAACTACAAGAATCATTTTAAGTCATCAAACCGGTTTCCCGAATTGGAGATTTATGAATGAATCCGGAAAATTAGACTTTAAATTTAAACCCGGAACAAAGCACCAATATTCAGGCGAAGGATTCGAATATTTGCGAAAAGCACTTGAAAAGAAATTCAACAAAACATTACCGCAATTAGCAGATGAATTAATTATCAAACCGCTAAAAATGATGGATACTAAATTTGTCTGGAATGATATTACCGATGTTTCGAGATATGCTATTGGTTACGACAATAAAGGAAATGCCTACGAACCTGCTAAAAATAAAACTGCAAATGCTGCAGATGATTTATTGACAACAATTGAAGATTATAGCATATTTTTATGCAGTGTAATGAACAGCGACGGATTAAGCCAAAAAGTATTTGACGATATGATATCACATCAGGTCGAAACTAAGAAAAACAAATATTTCGGGTTGGGTTTTGAAATCTATGACTTAGGAAATGACAATTACGCTTTATCTCACGGCGGTGCAGACCAAGGTGTGCAAACCATTTTTTTATTATTACCTAAAACAAAACAAGGCTTAGTTATTTTTACCAATGTAGATGACGGATACAAAGTTTATGAAAAAATAGTGAACCATTATTTAGGCGAAAATGGAAAGAGAATAATTGAAATTGAAACAAAATAAAAATGGAAAACAATAAAAACATAACAACAATACCCATGGTAAATGTAATAGTCCTTTTTATTTTTTTCCTAAGCAGGCAAGCTACCGCACAAACCAATAGCGAAATACTAAACGAAGATCTTCTAAGAACTGAAATCATTAAGATGGACAGTTTGCTTTTTGATGTTGCATTTAACCAATGCGATGCAGCACAATTTAAAAAAATAATAGCCGATGATGTTGAGTTTTATGACGACCGCTTTGGCTTAAATGTTTCGAAAGAAAATGAAATAAAATCATTGAACGCAAAATGCAACAGACCTGAAAAACTAACCCGAAAACTAAATTCCTGTACTATCGACAAGTTGGGCGATTTTGGTGCAGTGCAAATTGGCGAACATACTTTTTATGTTGATGGAAAACCGGAAGGAACCGGGAAATTTATTCATATATGGGAAAGAAAAGATAAAGATTGGAAATTGAAAAGAATTGTTAGTTATGAGCATAGACCTATCAAAAAGTAATTTTTGGTTTGTGTAATCTTCTCTTTAAAAGAAAAATGAAAAAAATTGATTTATCCTGAAACTTAATTAAAAATTAGTCGTCTAAATAAAAGACGCCATCATAATCACGAGTGATTATAAAGTTTCAATCATCAATCAAAATCGATCATTAACCATAATTAACTAATCAATCATTATGAAAAAATCAATCAAAGTAGTTGTTCTCTCTCTTTTTGCTGTAATTTTTGCTTTCAATGTTTCTTTTGCACAAGATAAAGCAAAACAAATTGATGAGCTTATAAGTAAATACAATCAATACGGCCAGTTTAACGGCTCTGCAATTGTGGCCGAAAACGGAAAAGTAATTCTAAAAAAAGGATTTGGTTCTGCCAATTTAGAATGGAATATTCCCAATCAGCCGGATACCAAATTTAGACTAGGTTCTATCAGCAAACAATTTACAGCTTTCCTGATTGTAAAATTAGCCGAAGATGGCAAGATAAAACTAGATGTTCCTATCACCACTTATTTACCAGATTATCCAAAAGCAACGGGTGATAAAATAACGATTCATCATTTGCTTACACATACTTCAGGGATTCCAAATTATACTTCGCTTCCTAATTTCTTTCAAGATAAAAGCCGAAATCCTTATACTCCGGAAGAATTTGTAAAAACTTTTTGGGATCTGCCATTGGAGTTTACGCCTGGCGAAAAATTCAATTACAGTAATTCGGGATATTTTTTATTGGGATCTATTATAGAAAAAGTTTCCGGAAAATCATACGAGCAATATTTGCAGGAAAGTATTCTGACTCCGCTAAAAATGGTTAATTCCGGTTATGATCATGCCGATGTTATTTTGAAAAACAGAGCTGCCGGTTATGAAAAAAGAGGTAAAAAAATCAGAAATGCTCCTTACCTCGACATGAGCATTCCGTATGCTGCGGGTTCATTGTATTCTACTGTAGAAGATCTTTATCTTTGGGATCAGGCGCTTTATACGAATAAGTTACTTTCATCAAAATCAATGGAATCTTTATTTAATTCTTATATCAAAACCGGACAATCATCTTATGGCTATGGATGGTTTATAGACGAAACTGATGGAGCATCGGGCAAAGTAAAAGTTACAGAACACGGTGGCGGCATTAACGGATTTAACACTATCATTTACAGAATTCCTGAAGATAAAAATCTAATCGTTTTATTGAATAATACAGGCGGAACGGTTTTAAATGAAATCAGCCAGTCTATTCGTGCTATTTTATACAATCAGCCTTTTAAAGCGCCTAAAATGTCGTTAGCATTTGAATTACTGGATACCTTTTCAGAACAAGGAGTTACAAGCGGTTTAAATACCTACAAAAAGCTTAAAAATGATCCTGTTTATAACATTTCTGAAGGAGAAATGAATAGAGTTGGATATGAATTGCTTCAAAACGGAAAAACGAAAGAAGCCATAGAAGTTTTCAGAATAAATGCAGAAACGTATCCAAAATCAGGAAATGTTTATGACAGTTTGGGCGAAGCTTATTTAAAAGATGGCAACAAAAATTTAGCTATTACAAACTATAAAAAATCTGTAGAACTTGATCCTTCAAATGATGCAGGTAAAAAAGCATTAGAAGAACTTCTGAAAAAATAACAACTAAAAAAAGACCAAGACCAACAGCGGTAATCTTTATCTTACCAACTCCAATAATTCTGGTTTTAAGCCAAAATTATTGGAGTTTTTTTGTTTTAAAAGTGTTTTTCTGATTCCATATTTGGTATAAAAAAACTATTTTAGCGCTGCCCAAAAAAAGATAATTTCAAACCCAAATCAACCTGATTTACAACTTTTAAAGCTGTAAATACTATTTATTTAAACCTATGAAAAAATTAAAGATGCAACTTTTAGTATCATTACTATGCCTGTTTATTCCAATCATTGGTAATTCTCAAACAGCTGCCAAAACAGTTCCAATGCCTACTCAGCAAAACAAAATTATCATTGACAAAATTGTTGAAGCGGCTCGTTACAAAAACTATGTAATTGATTTTTGCCTGGAAACCATCAACGAAGCTGCCCTTAAAGAAAAATGGAACGATCAGAAAACGGTCGAAATAACTGAAACTATCAATTACAAAAATTTCAGGGATGCCGTTTATAATATGTTTGCGTTTTACAACGAAATAGAATTAGAAACACTCTTAAAAACATACAACCAAGATACTGCTTATCAAGCTTCAAACGTCATGATTACCAATGATGCGCTTGGTTATAATCTTGAGATATTTGCGAATGATATTGTTCGGGGGAAATATAAATAAGATTCTGAGGGGCTAAGATGCTAAGGTTCTAAGTTTTTTTTTAAAGGTTCTGAGGGGCTAAGTTGCTGAGATTCTAAGTTTTTTTTAAAACAATGTTCAAAGGGGCAAAGGCTCAAAGGGGCAAAGGTTTTTTAGATATCGGAATCTTTGTCAAAGTTTAAAACTTTGACAAAGATCTGTACAGTCAAACTATTTACATAAAGCTTTGCGTTCTTTATGACAAAGCCACAAAAGATTAAAAACCTTTGCGAATCTTTGCGAAAAAACTTTGCGCGCTTTGCGGTAAAACCACACAAGCCAAACCACACAAGCCAAACAACATAAACCGAGAACCTGAAACAAAAAACACTACTCCTTCGCTGGTTTAAAAACCAATTTGGTCGACGTTTTTACAATCTCCTCTTTATTCAATTTCATTTTTCTAAATTTCCCCGCATTGTACATCTCGGCCTGATCGCCGTAATGTTTGCTGAACGGATTTCCTGATTGTCCGGTTGGCAAGATACTCCAGCTATTTTCTATATCTGAAAAATCGACTACTCTTCGGGTTGATGGTCCGCCTTTTACATAATACTTTCCTTCTTTGTTAAATCCGAAGAATTGATTGTTTATTACTTCGTTTGATCCCGGAGCTGCAAAAGGTCCTACATCAAAAAGTTTACGCAAAGCAGCTATTTTTCCTAACGGATGTTCGTGTTCTACCGTATGTACTTTTCCCCAGTTCCAGTCGGCTACCTGATCACCTAATTGTTCCTGAAGTTCTTTTACAGATTGATGAAATGCTTTCGAAACAATTTCGGCTCTGGTTTCTTTTATATTTTTGGTTTTAATATTATCCCACCAAACCGAATTTTCATTCTCAATTTGTCTGGCAATAACTTGTTTTCCTAAACTGGTTCCTAAAAACAGGTTGAAACTATCCTCACCCATTTCATCTTCAAAAGTATTTTTTAGATATAAATAAATCCATTTGTTGTAAATCGTTGCTCCAACATCTTCCAGATTATTTGTTCCTTTCCATGATTTTAAAGCCGTAATTACTTCTTTTTCTTTTGGCGAAAGCGAAGCAATATTCACATTCGAAATTAAACTCTGAACTACGCCCGGAGCAATTGGAGAAGTATTATCAAAAATCATTTTACTAATTGCTTCTTTATCCCAATCAGACTTTGCATCCATTAAAGATGATATTCTTTTAGCCCGATCTTCCGGCAAATAATAGCCCGGATACAAATAACCATCAATCGCTTCCGGCTGATTATTGGCTGAATATACATAACCCCATTTTGGATTTTCTGCAGATGGATTTTTCGAAAAATCAAGATATTCTTTGATATCATCTTTTCCACTTGCTCCATCTAAAATGAAAAATGAATTCACACCTTTATCGTGTTTATATAATGTTCCCGTTGCCCACCATGCCACATTTCCTTTGGCATCGCCGTACATTACATTTAGTCCGGGCGCTGCAACCAATTGAACTGCTTTTCTGAAATCTTCTTTGCTTTTAGCGTGCGAAAGTCCGTAAACTGCATCCAGAATTTGTATAGGCTGTTGCGTATAAATCCATGACATGGCAATAGGATTTTTTCGATCTAAACGTTCCAATAAATCATTCATAATTGGCCCGTGTCGGCTTGATTTAACCGTAAGCACCACATCCGATGTATCTTTTACTTTTATCGTTTTTTTTCTGGTTTCATAAGTTGCAAAACCCGTTGGAGTCTCATATTGGCTATCATCTCCTGTTTTATTTTTTTCCTGATAAAAATCGATATCATCATTTTCGAACATCGTTAGTCCGTAGGCATAATCACGATTGTGAGCTAATAAAGGATATGGAGTTCCTGCCAGATAACAACCGTATAACTCAAATTCAGGCGTAATTAAATGCGCTTCGTACCATGTTGCCGGCTGCGAAAAACCAATATGCGGATCATTGGCAAAAATCACCTTTCCGTTTTTGGTTTTCGTTGGTCCTGCGACCCAACTATTGCTGCCCACAAAAGGCGGAATAGGAGAATTATCCAACAAAGCGGCTACAGATTTTGCAATCGTAGTATATTCTTCAATATTTTCTTTAGAACTTTTAATTTGTGTGGTATTAAATTCTCCTTCAATACCCAAATCTTTCAAATATGCTGCTCCGTATTTATTACGAATATCAGTTAATAAAGGATCCGTTTTTTGAGCCATAGCAAAACTAAAAGACATATATCCAAAAATATTATAAACGTCTTTTATCGTGAATTTTTCTTTTTTAACACCTACCAAAGTAAACTCAATTGGCGTTGTACCTTCCTCTAAATATTGATTAATTCCGTCTAAGTAAGCCAATGTCATTTTATAACTCTGACTGTTTTTATCTAATTTGGCAATGGCTTTCGCCGAAGCTTCCTCGATACCAATTCCGGAGAAAAATTTATCATTTTTGAGTGCGACAGATCCAAAGATTTCTGATAATCTCCCGGGAGCAATTCTTCTAAGCAATTCCATTTGCCATAATCTTTCCTGCGCATGAACATATCCTAAAGCCCTCATGGCATCTTTTTCTGAATTGGCATAAATATGAGGCACTCCAAAATCATCAAAATAAACAGTGGTTTCTTTCTCCAGGTTTTTCAATTGTACTTCACCTTCGTATTTGGGTTTCAAATGAAAGATATAGGCACACAAACCTATTCCTAAAACCACAATTATAACTAATAAAACCAACAGGATTTTTTTAATTTTTCTCATATTCAAAAAAGTATAGGATAAAATGATTTGGTAATGATATAACTTTAAGATATAATCGTGTAAAAAACATCGTTTATAAAAGTCTAAATTTATGTATTTAAAATCAATAGTATAAATGTCAATCTATAAAAAAATAGCGATAGGTGTAATTTCTTTGTTTCTTTTTGTGGTTTTAGCCAATATTGGTCTTAATTACTGGATAAAAAAACAATTACCCATAATTGTAAACGAGAAAAACAAAACCAACTACAATATTCATTACGAAAAAATTGAAGTATCACTTTTCTCCCGAAATATTCATGCAACGACATTATTAGTAAGCCCTAAAAATCAACCAAAAGACAGCAAAAACGGGCTTTTCTCTAAAATAGAATCCATAACGATCAAGCATTTTAATATTTGGGATTTAGCCTTTAATGATATTATTCAGGCCGAAAGTATTATTATCAACAAACCTCGCGTGATTTTATACAAAAAAGGCGAAAAACTTCTGAATAATAGTAAAAGCATCAAAAACGAAATCATTGAACCTTTTCGCAAAATTGTCGCCGTCTCTAATATTTATCTCAATGACGGATCAGTTGATGTGGTTTCATTAGACACTGACAAACCGATTCTTAGCGTTAAAAAAATCATCTTAAAACTCGAAGGAATTTTACTTACAGATACTACTCTGAAAGAAAAAATCCCAATGCGTTTTGAAAAATACGTTTTGGTTTGCGATAGTTTATATTACAAAACAAGTGCTTTTTATGCCATGAATATTGGCCAAATCAGCACTGAGAGAAACTTTTTAAAAATTAAAAAATTCTCTTATTTACCGGAATTTAGCCGAAAAGAGTTTGTAAAAAGATTAGATAAAGAAAAAGATATTTATAGTATAAAATTAGATTCGGCTCACATTGAAAAAATGGATTGGGGATTTAAAAATGATCAGTTTTTCTTTAAAGCAAATTCACTTATTGCGAATCATGTTGATGCCAATATTTACCGCAATAAAATCCCGAAAGATGATTTGAGTAAAAAATATTTGTACAATCATTTACTGCGAAAAATTAAATTTCCTCTTCAAATTGATACCATACAAATTCTAAAATCGAAACTGGTTTATGAGGAAGAGATAGATTTCTCTAAAGGTCCCGGGATTTTAAATTTTGATCGTTTTAATATGCAGGTTACGAATTTAAAAAGCGGATTTGGCTATAAAAAAATGGCCGATGTAAAAATTAAAGTCAATTGTTTGTTCATGAAAACTTCTCCGCTCGATGTCAATTGGAGTTTTAATGTGCTGGATCTTAAAGATAGTTTTCATATTCAGGGAATGATCTCAAACTTTGATGTTGCCGCTATGGGAAGATTTAGCAAACCTTACATGAATGCTTCATTTACCGGAGTATTCAACAAGTATCGTTTTAATTTTTACGGAAACGATAATATATCTAAAGGAAATGCCTCACTAGACTATGATGATCTAAAAGTAAAATTATATAAAAAGAAAAATCCTGAAAAAGAAGCCAAATTAAAATCAGCAATTGTTAATTTATTGGTTAAAGATGACTCAAAAGAAAAACCAAAAACCGCCGATGTTGAGCTAGAAAGAATTCAGGAAAAGTCATTTTATAATTTTCTCTGGAGAAGCATAGCGGAATCCTTAAAGAAGATTTTGATATAAAACTTTTAGTACTACTATTTTTAGCCACGAATTTCACGAATTAGCACGAATTACTTTTAAATCAGTGCGTTAAAAATTATTGCAAATTAGTGAAATTCGTGTTAACCTTTTTATCCACCATATAACTTCAACCATTTTAAAACCTGACAATTATCAGTTTTTTTAAGGATAAATTTTCCAACATTTGCTTTTATTTTTAATTTAAAAACAAATGACAAAGCCACCTTTACACACTTTTCATATTCCTGTAATGGGACTCGCCTATACAATCGACAGCCCAATTCGAGTAGCGCAATATGGAATTTCATCTGTAGTTTCTATAGCCGATGATGAATTAATTGAAAAGATGCGTAACTTTTATAGCACCAAATTCAATTTTCCTTATGAGGAAATAACTCAGAAGTTTCACGATTACAGAGCCGAAAGAATTACATCTTATCTTAATTTGGTCGATAAAATCGTCAAAGACAAATTCGAGAGTTTTAAAACTGAATTAATCGAAAGCAAAACTGCTTTAGAAAATTATATGGCGATGTTACCCAATACATCCGATATAAAAAAAGGATTTCAGAATTTATTAGACGATGGAATTTCTTTTAAAGAAAACATTCAGAATTATATCGAATCGCATCTTTATCCCGGAGAAATTGATGTGAATATCATGACCAAACTGGATAAAGATAATTTCGAAAAAAACGAACAGCTTCCTATTGAATTTAATGATGCTCACGCTGCTTTGAGAGGTTTTGCCAAAAGCAATCTTGAATCATCAGTAGTACTTTCTGCCGGAATGAATCCGAGATTATTCAGCTATTTTGAGAATTTTTCAGATTTTTTTCCGAATCTAAATAATGAACTAAAAAAGAAAATTACCTTAAAAGTAAGTGACTTTAGATCAGCAATGATTCAGGGTAACTTTCTAGCCAAAAAAGGACTTTGGGTTTCTGAGTACAGAATCGAATCAGGATTGAATTGCGGCGGACACGCTTTCGCTACAGACGGTCTTTTATTAGGACCAATATTAGAAGAATTTAAACAAAAAAAGGATCAGCTTGTTCAATCTGCACACGAGTTGATGACAAAAGTATTACAGCAAAAACAAATTTACGCACCAGAAAATCCTTTACCGCTAAAAATTACGGTTCAGGGCGGTGTAGGAACTGCTGAAGAACATGAATTTTTATTAGATAATTACAAAGTTGATTCTGTGGGATGGGGATCTCCTTTTTTATTGGTTCCAGAAGCTACTTCTGTAGATAAAGCTACTCGTGAATTATTAATAGAGGCAAAAGAAGAGGATTTATATTTAAGTCATATTTCGCCTTTAGGGGTTCCGTTTAATACTTTAAGAGGAACTACAAACGAGATTTTAAAACAAAAAAGAATCGACCAGAATAAAGCAGGAAGTTCCTGTCCGAAAAAATTCCTTGCTTTAAGTAAAGAATACGATCCACACGGAATTTGTACTGCTTCGAAAAAATTTCAGGATCATAAACTGGAAGAATTAGAAAACGTAAAAGATACCATGTCATCTCAGGCTTTTGAAAAAGCAAAATTTGCGATTACCGAAAAGTCTTGTTTATGTGTTGGTTTGGCAAATGCATCATATTTAGAGAACGATATTAAAATAAAAGGGCAAGCGCAAGGAGTTGTCATCTGTCCAGGGCCAAATATGGCTTATTTTGACCAAGAAGTTTCTTTGTCTGACATGTTGGGTCATATTTATGGAAATAAATCGATTCTAAGGACCGACAACAGGCCAAACTTATTTGTAAAGGAATTAAAAATGTATGTGGATTATTTTAGAAATGAAATCGAAAATATTTCAGGAGATATCACGAATGCACAATTAAAAAAGTGGAATACTTTTAAAGCCAACATTTTTGAAGGAATAGAATATTACAATACTTTACTTTCTCCTGCTTTATATTTCAAACAGGATTTAAGTAAAATTAAAAAAGATTTTGATTTTTATAAATCCGAATTATCTAACATAAAAATACCAACCTTAGAATTAGCTTAAAACTCAAAAACCCCGATTTAGATTTAAATCGGGGTTTTTATTTATATCAAAATTGTTCTATTCTTTTTTCTTTTTGCTATCGATAACAGCACCAGTTCCGGTTCCTAAAGCAGCACCGGCTAAACCACCAATAATGGCACCTTCGCCTTTTTTCTTACTCACGATTGCTCCGGTTGCAGCTCCAACTCCAGCACCAATTACTGCACCTTTAGCAGTAGCGCTCCACCCTTTCTTTTTGGTCGTTGTAGTTGTAGTTCCATTTGCTTGTTGTTGATGTACTACCACAACTTTTTGAGATTCTACTTTTTGTTGTTCTACCTTTTGCTGTTCTTTAAGGCTTGCCATTTCTGTCTTCATTGAATCAATAACTCTTTGTTTATTAATTTCAACTTTCATCGAATCAATGCTAGCTTGTTTGGCTTTATTGATATCTTCTTTTCCTTGATTCTGACAAGAAACGATTGATAAAGCGGCGAATAAAATATATAAGGCTTTCATGGTTGTAGTTTTTTAAATTATTACACTACAAATTAAAGAAGATTTGTTTTGTTGAAGTTACATGATTTAGTTTAATGGTTATAGAATTTCAAGATCACGTTGTATTATTTGGAACACGGATGAAACGGATTGCTAAAGCAAAACGCGGATTTAAACGGATTTTTTATTGACTGGATGTTTGTTTCACGCAGATTTAAAAAGATTTGAGCAGATTGTTTTTTTTAAGTTACTGACTAAAAAAAATCTCGCAAAGATGCCAAGTCGCAAAGTTTTTTGCATAGAATATGATTTGAATAAAAAGGGCTTTAGCCATACTATTACTAGTTTGGCTAAAGCCCTTCTTGCTTTTACATATTTCTCCATCCAGCTAAAGCTGGAAGCTATTCAAAAAAAACTTAAAAAACTTTGCGAGATTATAAACTTTATCCTAAAATTCCTTTTTTCAGGACTTGTCCAAAGTCATACATATCTTCATAAGAACAATATAAAGGAACTGGCGCCAGACGAATTACATTAGGTTCACGCCAATCTGTAATGACTCCGTTTTTCATTAAGTAATCAAACAAACTTCTTCCTTCTCCGTGTAAAAAGACTGATAATTGCGATGCTCTTTCTTCAGGATTTGAAGGCGTGATGATTTCGAAATTTCCTTTTACTTCTTTATCAATTTCATGTAAAATAAATTCTAAGTATGAGGTAATATGATCTCTCTTTTTAATCAAAGCATCCATTCCAACCTCTGCAAACATTTCTACAGAGGCTAAATAAGGCGCTAAAGAAAGTACCGGTAAATTACTAATTTGCCATCCATCAGCTCCGTGAACAGGATCGAAAGTTGGTTCCATTTTAAAACGGCGTTCTTTATTGTGTCCCCACCAACCTGCGAAACGAGGTAAATCCGGGTTATTATGATGTTTTTCGTGTACGAAACAACCAGAAGCATTTCCTGGTCCTGAGTTCATGTATTTATAACTGCACCATGCGGCAAAATCTACATTCCAGTCATGAAGCTCCAGTTTGATATTTCCGGCAGCGTGTGCTAAATCCCAACCTACCTTTGCTCCTGCTTTTTGTCCGGCTTCGGTAATCGTTTTAATATCGAAAACTTGTCCGGTATAATAATTTACTCCTCCAATTAAAACCAAAGCCAGTTCATCACCCACTTCTTCAATTTTCGCCAGAACATCTTCCAGACGAATATTGTGTTCGCCTTCGCGACGTTTGATTTCTACAATAGCATCTTCTGTTTTATATCCATGAAAATGCACCTGACTCTGAAACATATACTGATCTGACGGGAAAGCTTTTTCTTCGCAGATAATTTTATAACGTTTGCCTTTTGGCTGATAAAAAGAAACCATCAATAAATGAAGATTCACCGTTAGCGTATTCATTACCGTAACTTCAGATGGTAAGGCTCCAACAATTTTACTTAACGGTTCAGCAAATCTTTCCTGATAATCCCACCAAGGTTTATCAGCATAAAAATGACCTTCTACGGCAAGATCTGCCCAGTCGTTCATTACTTCATCGATATATGCTTTGGTGCGTTTTGGCTGTAAACCCAGGGAGTTTCCTGTAAAATAAATTACTCTTTTATCATTTACTTTAGGAAAAATAAATTGATCCTGATATTGATTTAACGTGTCTTGCGAATCAAGCTCTCGTGCAAACTCGCGTGTATTTTGAAAAGTCATTGTGTTTTTGTTTTGTCTGCTAAAATAACAAATTTTGTTTGTTTTGTTTCATGTTTTAAGTTTTGCGTTGATATGCTTTGAAGATTTAACCTCAAAGTTCGCAAGGATTTTTTATCTAGGTTAACGTTTATAAACGCTAAGTTCGCAAAGCTTTGCGTGCTTTTGCATTTGGCAAACACAAACTGCGCAAAAAATATTTGCGAACTTTGCGTTTAAATTTCGCAAATAATGACAAACTTGAAACCATTTTAAATAAAAAAACCCGTCATCACTGACAGGTTTTATATTTTATCTGAATATCTAATTAGATAATCAACATTGCATCTCCGTAAGAATAGAATTTATATTCTTCTTTGATTGCTTCGTCGTATGCACGTTTCATTAAATCATGTCCACAGAAAGCAGAAATCATCATTAATAATGTTGATTTTGGTGTGTGAAAGTTTGTAATCATACAGTTTGCAATACTAAAATCGTGAGGAGGGAAAATAAATTTATTTGTCCATCCTTCGTAAGGATTTAAAGTATTTTGTGATGAAACTGAACTTTCAATAGCACGCATTGAAGTTGTTCCAACAGCACAAATACGTTTTTTCTTCGCTTTAGCCTCGTTTACAATATCACAAGCTTCTTGTTTGATGATCAATTCTTCAGAATCCATTTTGTGTTTAGACAAATCTTCAACCTCAACCGGGTTAAAAGTTCCTAAACCAACGTGAAGTGTAACTTCAGCAAAATTGATTCCTTTGATTTCTAATTTTTTCAAAAGGTGTTTAGAAAAGTGTAAACCTGCAGTTGGTGCAGCTACAGCTCCTTCTTCTTTTGCATAAATTGTTTGGTATCTTTCAGCATCTTCAGCCGTAACTTCTCTACTGATATATTTAGGAATTGGAGTTTCTCCAAGTTCTGTCAATTTGTTTCTGAATTCTTCATAAGAACCATCGTATAAGAAACGTAAAGTTCTACCACGAGAAGTTGTATTGTCGATTACCTCAGCAACTAACGAATCGTCATCACCAAAATAAAGTTTGTTACCAATACGGATTTTTCTAGCCGGATCAACTAAAACGTCCCAAAGACGTTGCTCTGAATTTAATTCTCTTAATAAGAAAACTTCAATTCTTGCTCCTGTTTTTTCTTTGTTTCCGTACAAACGTGCAGGGAAAACTTTTGTATTGTTAAGAATCAAAACGTCTCCGTCATCAAAATAATTGATAACATCTTTAAACATTTTGTGCTCTATAGTTTGTTTTTGACGATCGATTACCATTAAACGAGATTCGTCTCTGTTTTCTGCCGGGAATTCTGCTAAAAGTTCTTTCGGTAAATTAAATTGAAAATGTGATAATTTCATTTGAGAAAGTTATGAGTTATAGATTTTCAATCAGGATTATTTGAAGACCTGATTTTTAATCGTGTGCAAATATACGATTGTGAGATAGGCGTTGTCAAGTGTTTTGATGTTTATTTTCAAAAGTCGTTGATTCAGTGGAGTTTCAACAACATAAAAAAACGTTTTTTTACCATATAAGCTATGTAAGTTCATATTAATTGGTTTTCTTAATTTGGCTAAAGCCGAAAATCTAAACACAAATAGCCTCTAGTTAAAACTAGAGGCTATTCAAATTATGCTCATTTTATTTAAATGAACTTATATAACTTATATGGTAAAAAGCTGATTATAATTCTGAAATTTGGAAGTCTAATGCTTTCAAATCGTTCCAGAAATCAGGATAAGATTTAGAAACTACCTCAGCATCTTCGATAATGATAGGCACTTTTAAAGCTAAAGGTGCAAATGCCATTGCCATACGATGATCGTTGTATGTCCCGATCTTTACATTATGATTGATATTTTCTGAAGCTGTCAAAGTCAAACTATCATTAGTTACCGAGATATTGGCTCCTAATTTTGTTAATTCAATTCTAAGCGCTTCAAGTCTGTCAGTTTCTTTAATTTTTAAGGTATGAAGACCCGTTAAATGACAACCAATTCCTAAACCTAAACAGGTTACAACAATAGTCTGCGCAATGTCCGGCGTATTGTTCAACTCGAAATTTACAGTTTCGTATTTAAAATTCTCTTGTTTTACCAAAGTCATTTTGTTATCCTGAAAAGTAGTCTGAACTCCTAATTTCTCGTAAAGAGAAACTAATTCAGAATCTCCTTGTAAACTATTTTCTTTATAACTGCTCAATGTGATTGAAGCAGTATCGGCCAAAGCTACTAAACTAAAAAAGTACGATGCTGAACTCCAATCTGATTCTACAACCATTTCTTTGGTTTCGACCTCAGCTTTTGGATAAACTTTGATCACATTTCCTACAAAACTGGTTTGAATATCTAAATCTTTAAGCAAAGCTAAAGTCATTTTGATATACGGAATCGAGGTAATTTCTCCTTCTAAAGTTAACTCTAAACCATTTTCTAATTTTGAAGCTACAAGTAAAAGGGCCGAGATATACTGGCTGCTTACATTTGCTGCCAAAGTAACTTTTGAAGCGGTTACTTTTTTTCCTTTAATTCTAATTGGCGGATAACCTTCTTCTTTTTCATAAGAGATTTCAACTCCCAATTGTCCTAAAGCTTCCACTAAAATTTTAATCGGACGTTCCTGCATTCTGCCTGAACCTGTCATGACTACTTCGCGACCTTCGTTTACGGCAAAATAAGCGGTTAAAAAACGCATTGCAGTTCCTGCATGGTGAATGTCTACAATTTCGTCGTTGCCTATTAATGCCTTTTGCATCACTTCGCTATCATCAGAGTTTGATGTGTTGGCTAGCGTAATATTTGGAAACAATGCTTTTAACAGCAATAAACGATTCGTCTCGCTTTTTGATCCTGTTACTGCAATTTGTCCTTGTAAATTATGTTGAGTTGTTTGAAGTAGTAAATTCATTTTTTTAATTGTAAATTGGAAATTATGAATTATGAATGATTAGAAACGTAATTCAGCCCCGCAATTTACCACTCCCAACTCATAATTCAAAATTCAAAACTCATAATTCAAAACCGATGAGTGATATTTCACAATTATTTCAATTTATCATTGTTTTTGTGACGATCCTTGTCGCGAACCGATTTTAAATCCATTTTTTTATCAAAAGCGGCTTGTAAATCTATTCCGGTTTGGTTAGCAAGACATAAAACTACAAAAACAACATCGGCCAATTCTTCGCCTAAATCTTTGTTTTTATCACTTTCCTTTTCTGATTGTTCTCCATATCTGCGCGCGATTATTCGGGCAACTTCACCTACTTCTTCTGTAAGCTGCGCCATATTTGTAAGCTCATTAAAATAGCGAACACCGTGTTCTTTTATCCAGGTATCGACATCTAGTTGTGCATTTTTCAAGTCCATAGTTATATTTTTTTAAGAACAATTTTTTCATTTTGACTGGCAATCATCTTCTGGAAAAGATCTTTTAATCCATTATACTGATCTGCTGCAAAAATACTATTGTTAATTTCTTTTGTACTAATTATTCGAATTTTGTTTCCTTCGCCAGATGTATTTAACATATAAACGATCTCTTTATTTTCTGATGAAATCTTAACAGGAGTGGGCAAAGATTCTATTTCATATCCTTCAGGGATTTCGATATTCAAATTGAATTTCTCCTGAGTCGGGTAACCAAAATAAACTGGCATTTGTCTAATTTCCTGCGTAAACGGATTTTTAGATCTGGTAAAAAACAACAACGGATTGATAAACATTTTACCTCCAATAATTTCTACCCTATTGTCTACATTTAAAGAAAATGTTTCAAGAACAGGTTCCTGAATATTCGTTTTTTTATTATCGATGGTGTAATTTGAAATTTTCGAATCTCCAAATTGTTCTTCTAATTTTTCAAGATAATTTTCCTGATTCTTATTGGCATTTTCAACTCTGAAAAGATAGGCATCATAATCTGTTCTTTGAATCCTGATCTTACCTTCTATTTTCCCAAGATTATCTATTTTGACCATCAAACTGGAGTATTCTTTTGACATTGTGCTAGGCACTAAATCAATTTCTGCTGAAGTTCCATCATCTTTTATTAATCTTCCTTTCCAGTTCAAAACATTTAAAGGCAAAATTCCGGGAGATGTAAATTTATGTGTTGCGTCTAGTAAAATTTGTTTGTCTTCAATTTGAGCAGCCGCTACTACATAGTTAAAACCTGTTCTTGTGGGATAAACCGGAATTCCATTTTGTGTAGTACTGACCAACACTGGGTTCGCTTCTATTCCCGCCAATTTTAACATACTGATTAATATAAAATTAATCTCTGCCACATTCCCGGTTTGATCTGTATAAGCTTTTTTTACCCCTTTCTGAGTATAATAATCATTCTCTTCATTCCAGTTCATTTTGTTCTGAACGAATTTAAAAATGATGTTCAATCGCTCTTTTTGTGATTCAACATTGGTCAATAATTTTTTAACATCTTCGAGTAAAAAATCCCTCTCATTAAGTTCTTTTCCAAAACTTTTATCTTTAAAAATAGTATTCGCAACACCTTCCCAGGTTATCGTATAGTCTTTTACAGGCTGATCCGGATAACGTACTCTCTCTAATTCGTGCTGAATAGATCCTTTATAATTATCAATATTATCGATATAGGGCTCTTTCGTCAGTGCCGGAATATCATTTCCTTTATAAAAAGCGCTTATTTGTTTATAGGATATGCTTTTTGTCTTGTTATAATCATCTTCAAAACTTTGACTGCCGTTGGTCAATTTTGAATCTGTTTCAACTTTATGGCCTCCTACCAAAATTGGTTTATAAATGTAATACTCCGGAATATCTGTTTTATACTCGAAGTAATTTACCGGAATATCATATTGAAAATCAAAATCGGGTAGTTTTACAATATTATCCGATTTTAAAATGTACTTGTATTCTATAATCGATCCTACTTTTACATTAGGAAGCGTTATTATTTTTTCGTCCCAAAATTTATTTACTTTTTTCGTAAAAGCTCCCTGATTGCCTAGTTTTGTCTTAACAATTGCTTCGTTTTCTAAATTATAAGTTACTGCATTTGAAAACTCTAATCGGTCTTCGCTTAAATTTTCATAACCAATATAAAAACGCACCTTTTGATCCGCCCAATTTAGTCCTTCTTTTTTATAAATTTTAATTTTAAATTCATAAACATGATTGGCAGAAAAACCTTTGTCTTTAGTAAACGTAAAAAATGTTTTTCCTTTTTTAAACAAAATTGTAGCAGGCGCAGCTGTATCTTTCGGGTTTGCTTTCTCTTTTAATTCAGCAACAGTAACTTTTCCCAACTCATAATTTTGAGCGCTGCTTTTTGAAATTCCCAGAAGTAAAAAAACAACTATCACTAAGCTTTGAAACTTCATATTAAATTCTTTTTAAAACAATTTTCTCTGTTTGTTTTGCAATCATGGCTTTGTAATATTCTTTTAGCATTTCATACTTTTCAGTAGATACAATTGCCTCATTAATTTGATGCTGGATATTTATTTGTAAAGCGTTACCTGCAGGAGCAATATTAAATTTAAAACTTCCTAAATTATCCTCCATATTCATAACCACCGGAGCAGGCAATACTTCGGCTGTAAAACCTTCGGGAATTTGAAGCGTTATGTTATATTTATCTGTAAAAGGGAATCCAAAATCAACCGGATATTCTCTTGCATCCTGTTTGAAAGGATTTTTTTCATTTGTTAAAAACAGCATTGGACTAATATATATTTTCCCGCCTATCACTTCGCATAAGTTATTACCGGTAAATGAATAACTTTCTATAATAGGCAGTAACAAATCTTTTTCGTTTGTTCTTGAATAATCACTTATTTCGATTTTGTTATTTCTATTCTCCAGTTTTTCTAAATATTCATCTTCTTTAAGCCCGTTAATATTATCTCTTGTAATCATGGCATTATAATCTGTACATTGTCTTCTTGTTTTACCTGTTATTTTACCTTCGGCATCAATACTATAATTCATGTAAACAACATCATTTGATGATTTTTTAGGCATTAAATCTACTTCTTCAGATGTTCCGTCTTTTCTAATCAATCGGCCAGACCAGTTTAAGGCTCTAAAAGGCAAAACATTAGGAGTTGAAAATTTATCAGAAGCATCTAACAAAACATTTCCGTTTGGAGTTTCAACTGCAGCAATAACATAATTAAAAGCGGTTCTATTAGGGAAAATAGAAATTCCATTAGCGCGTGTACTCACCAAAACCGGATTTGCTGTTAAACCTGCATAACGCAACATCGCGGTTAGCATTAAATTAATATCCGCAATATTTCCTGTTTTTTCTTTATACGCTTTTTTAACGCCATTATCACAGCTGTATCCGGTGTAATCATTCCATTTTACGTTCGATTTTACATGATTTAAAATAACTAATATCTTTTCATCTGCTGTATTTTTTCCTTCTAATATTTTTTTCAAATCGTCTTCGAAATAGCCTGTTTTATTTAATTCAGGACCAAAATCATCATATTCGTAAATTGTTTTCACAACTGAATTCCAATCTGTCGAATACATTTTTATTTGTGAATTGGGATATTTTGTCATCGATAATTCATGCTGAATACTTGAAGTATAGTTATCAATATTATTGACATAAGCTTCATCTTTCATAGCAGGAAAATTTACTGCCACATAAGTCGTTTGCGTTTCAGAGTAATCTAATTTATCCGTAGAAAATGTTGTTTGAGTAGTTCCCCATCCGCCTCCGGATCTTTCTTTATTCGTAAAAACTATTGACTTTGGATTTTTTACCGTAGTAATCTTAGGAAAAATATATCCTTTTTGTCTTGAATTAAAGACATAATATTCCGGAACGAAAGTTGAAAACTCAGAATAATTTACCGGAATACTCGTCTGAAAATCCCAATCTCTAATTATTCTATCGCTAGGACTTCTCACGATGTAGCTAAACTCAATAACAGAACCTTCTTTTACATTAGGCATTGTGATCTTTTTTTGTCCTCTAAATTTATTTACGACTTCATCAAAGGCTCCATCGCTTTTTAGCTTCGTTTTTTCAATTTTACCATTTACCAAATTATAAGTAACGGCATCAGAAAAACTTACTTTTTCTTTAAACCCGGCCTGATTATAATACCAAACATTTTGATTGGCCCAATCGTATCCTTCTTTTTTATAAATCTTAATTCTGGTTTCTACTTCTGTTATGGTAATAAACCCCTCATTCTGATCATATTCTATTCTTGTTTTTCCTTTTTTATACAAAATTGCAGCTGCCGCCGATGAATCTTTGGGATGTATCTTTTGTTCTAATTCAGCAATAGATACTTTTCCTAATTTAAATTCCTGTGCCGTTACATTCGTAATAAACAACAATAGAAGTGAAAGACTAAAAAGTTTGGTAATTTTCATTTTTGGTTAGTTCTTGGTTAATATAATTTTGGCATTATCGTTTCTTGACACTTGCTCCATAAAAAGACGGTATTCATCGTATTCTTTATTAGAATATTTACCTTTATTTAAAAACATAGAGCGTTTGTAAATCAGTTTATTATTTTCTTTTTTAATGATTTCGGTTTTATATTCTCCAAACTTACCTTTCAATTCAAAGTTTGAAGGCAAAAATTCTATCGTAAAACCTGTTGGTAAATTAATTTCGATTTCATCTGTATCTAAATAACCCCGCTGAATTTGAAATGGATTTTTTCTATTGCGAATTCTCTTGACATTTGCAGAAGTTTGATTGAAAGCGTCTACAGTAAAAATCATTTTATTGGCAGAAATTGATGCATAATTTATTGCTTTAATCTCAGCATCTTCAGTAAAGCGAATATTTTCTTTATCATTAGAGAAAGTTATTTTACCCAGTTTTAAATTATTGATATTACTCCAATAATTTTTGTAATACACTTCTTTTTCTGTTGGTTGAAACTTCTCTACTTTTATCCTTCTACCATACTGAGAACCTTCAGATTGAATATTTACTTTGCCCGAAAAACTACCATTTTCATCTATTATATAACTTCCCTGGCTAGATTGCGTATTTTTTAATGGCTCGTAAATTTGTGTTCTTATTATTTCTCCACCTTCCGGCTTAATGACAATGACTTTTCTATCATCTGTAAAATTTGCCTGATACCCAAAAGGATCATTTTGATTTGTACATTCTAGAAAAACATATTTATTCTGATCTGCCACACATAAAATTACATGATTTCCTTGTATTGAAAAAAAATCTTCATCAACATCTAGTAAATCAAAATCTCCGTATAACTCTGTATAATAAGATTGCACACCTACAACGTCTAACAAAGCTCTTGTATAGTTAGATAGTGCCTTACAGTCTCCATATCCTAAACGATCAACATCTGCGGCCAACATAGGTTTAAATCCTCCAATACCCAATTGAATACTCACATATCTTGATTTTTCCTGCATATATTTATATACAATTTTTGCCTTTTTGATAGGATCTGATTCATTACCAACTAATCCTTTTATTTTTGTTTTTGTTTCTTCAGGTAATATTGTTGTTTCTGTTAAAATTTTATCTGAAAACCACTTCCCATACTCCTTCCAGTTCTTCGCATTTCCATCAATTCCTTCAAGATTAAAATATTCTAAACTCATCATTAATTTTGGATACAATTGACTAAAAACTGGGCTATAATCTTCAGGCTTTTGTGCTAATATATTTTTTGCCACATACGACAATTGAGTATCCGTATCTGTAATTTTTTTTATATCAAAAACTGAAAATTGATTTTCTTTTTTTCTAAATCCTAGATTATTAGGATACTTTACATTTAAAATGCTTTTTTCTACGCTAACAAAATAATTTTCTAAAGGATACCAGCTTGGAAAAAGAGCAGTACTTGAAGTTTCTTTCTCACTTTTATAAACTACTGTATATGGATAAGATATCGGAGTATATTCTAAATAAATATATCTTGCATCAGAAGCAATCGTAGCGCCATCGACCGCACTAACATCTTTAAAATCTTTTCGTTTTATTTTTTTTATTTCATTACCTAAAGCATCATAAATGGTAGCTTCTATATTAGTGACAGAACTCCTTTTATTATAACTTTCATGTGCATTAATTGCTCGTGCTCCTTTTTCATTTAAAACTGTTACAACGCGCTGTGTTTTGATATTCATGCTTCTCTGCGAAGCAATAGTAATATCCATTTGATCTAATCGAACAACAGCGTTGGCATTTTCTTTAAGACTATCAGAAATCGCTGTTACAGCATATTCGCTCTTTTGAGCCGACAGAATAAGGGTAAATAAGAAAAAAAATAATCCCGAAAAAGTAAATTTCATTAGTAAGTAATTTCGCCAAATATATATTATTTTTAGAAATTCTTAACATATGTTTAATAAAATTTTACTCTCTATTTTTGCTGTCAATCAAAATTGTTACAGGGCCGTCATTTAAGAGACTAACCTTCATATCTGCACCAAAAATTCCGGTTTGTACTTTTTTATTAAATTCTTTTTCTAAAGATTTCACAAAATTCTCATACATCGGAATCGCGAATTCGGGTTTTGAAGCTTTTATATAAGATGGGCGGTTTCCTTTTTTTGTAGAAGCATGAAGTGTAAACTGACTTACGACAATAATATCTCCGTCGATATCCTGAACCGAGCAGTTCATAACATCATTCTCATCACCAAAAATTCTCATTTTGATGATTTTACCAACGAGCCAATCAATATCTTCCTGAGTGTCCAGATCTTCAATTCCTACGAGAACAAGTAAACCTTTTTTTATATCAGCTGTTTTATTTCCATCAACGGTAACGGATGCTTCTGAAACTCTTTGAAGAACAATTCTCATATTTTATCTAATAATGTGGTTTTTTGCCACAGATTACACGGATTAAAAAGATTAAATCTAACGTTAGATGCACTGCTGTGCATCTCTACATTCAAAATTTGTCGATAATTTTTTTATTGGAATTTGGAATTTTCGTTTTGGAATTTATTTTTGGTTTCTTGTTTCATCACTAACTTTTCGGTCTTCATCATAAGAATCTGTACGATAATTTTCGTCGTCGCCTTCTAAGATTTTTAGATAACTATTGTAACGTGACCAGGCGATCTCGTCTCTTTCTAAAGCGGCTTTAATAGCACAATGTGGTTCTTCTTTATGTAGACAATTGTTAAACTTACATTGATCTTTTAGTTTGAAGAATTCAGGAAAATAACCACTAATTTCTTCTTTTTCCATATCAACAATTCCAAAACCTTTGATTCCTGGCGTATCGATGATTTTTGCATCAAAAGATAAATCATACATTTCGGCAAAAGTAGTTGTGTGCTGACCTTGTTTACTGGCTTCAGAAATAGTTTTGGTTTTAAGATGTAAAGAAGGTTCCATTGCGTTTACCAAAGTCGATTTACCTACACCTGAATGTCCGGAGAACATACTTACTTTACCAATCATCATTTCTTTCAATTCATCAACACCTTTCATTTCTGTAGAAGAAACACGAAGGCATTTATAACCAATTTGCTGATAAACGTATTGCATATACAATTGATCTTCGAGCGTTGGCTCATCAAAAGTATCTATTTTATTAAAAACCAGAATTGTTTCGATATTATAGGCTTCGGCAGTAACCAAAAAACGGTCTATAAAGTTGAAAGTTGTTGGCGGATTATTAATCGTAATCAATAAAAAAACACGATCAATATTCGACGCGATAATATGCATTTGATGCGATAAATTAACCGATTTACGAACGATGTAATTTTTTCTTTCGTGAATATTAAAAATCGTTCCGGTTAAGGCATCAGAGGTTTCTTCGAGTTCATAATCGACAATATCACCTACAGCAATAGGATTGGTACTTTTGATACCTTTCATCCTAAACTTCCCTTTCATACGGCATTCTATAAAATCGCCTTGTTCCGATTTTACCGTGTACCAACTTCCTGTAGATTTATATACGAGTCCTGTCATTCTTTAATTTTAGATTACTGATTTTAGCTTTTAGATTACTCTTCGAACTAAAAAACAAAAGGCAAAATTACGTTTTTAGAATTGAACAACGCAATTTCGCCTTTTAAAATTAAAGACTTACTCAGAATTTGGTACGTTTACCAAACAATTTCGGCTAAAATCTCATTCTCTTTGATTTTTCCTAACTGAATTGTTTTTAACATTTTTGTCGTTTTTCCGGCTTTGGTCGTATATATTTCAACCATAACCGTTGCCGGACCACTTTCTGTTAATTCTCTTTCGCCAAAATAATTGGTTTTTATTTGATATTTCCCTTTTATAGCATTTCTAATTAAATATTGTTCCGGGCCGTAACCTTCTGTAAAGTCTTTAGAGAATCTTGCTCCCGCTTCTGTTTTGGTGTGACTGTAGTAACATTCCTCTCCATTTGGTTCAATAACATGCAAATCAAGATCGACATCGATTTGGTTCCAGTTCATAATTATTCTGATATCAACCGGCATTTTCTTCAAATATTTTTTATCAAGTTTACCTGTTTTCAAACCTTTATGTTCGATTGTCAAACGATTAATATCCATTAAAATAATATCTTCGACACCTTCATATTGACCGCTCATTTCTCCGTAATAATTTACTTCCAATGCTTTAATCAATTCATCAAAAGCTTCCTGATATTTTCCTGCATCTTCAAGAGCCAAAGCACAATCTCTCAAACTTTGTGGTTCATGCGCTCTCCATTTTGCAATTTGTCTTGCAGTAAATAAGGCATCATCAAAATCTTTCCACTGACGTAATGTATATGTAAGCGTTTTATAAAGCTGATGATTCTCTAAACCTAAATCGGCAATATTACTGATTACCTGCAAAGCTTTTTTGACATCGCCCTGATTGTAGAAAAAATGCGCTACATCAAAATAAAAACTCGGGTTTCTTTCCTGCGCTTTTCTTAATTCAAAATACAATTCGTATTGTTTATCTTTTGGCGCGGCTGCTAAAGCTTTAAGATATAATCGATCCGGATTCCAGGTTTTAGGATCGTTATTAATCACATTAGATTCTCCCTTTTTCGTAACAACATTTACAACTCCGTTTGATGCCCTACTCCCATAAAGTGCAATGGTCAAAGCATCTTTAAGAACATCTATCGAAGCGATGTCATCCTGATCCAAATCTGACAATTCACCTTCAAAAGGTTTTCCATCCACAATTATTAAAGGTTTTTTTGAGATCGGCATTGAAACCTTCTCATCAAATATAACTTTATCACTACCCCCAGAAGATGAAGTAGCAGTTTGAACTCCTGCAACTTTACCGGCTAGTGCCTGAGCTACATTGTTATTTTTTGAAATACTTTCAGACGAAATTGTTTGTACAGAATAGGAAACGTCAGCTTTTTTAACCGTTCCATAACCTACAACAGTAACTTCTTTCAACTCAGATTCTGCTTTATCAGAAGACTCTACAACTGCCGGAGCTTCTTCAACTACATTCATTACAGGCCCTGAACCAACTGGCTCATCAACTGTCATCACAGCATCTGCATCGCCTTTAATACTTCTATATGATGTTACAACAACTGATTCTAATTGTAATGAATTCTCTCGTAATACAACTGTAAACTTATTATTCATACCTGTATTCAACTGATAAGAGTCAAAGCCAATATAACTAAAGTTAAGAATGCTATTCTCGGCGGCTCTAATTACAAATTTACCATCAAAATCAGTAGCAACTCCTTCTCTTTCTCCTCTTAATGTTACAGTCACACCCGGTAAAGGTATTCCTTGCTGATCTAAAACAGTCCCTTCAACTTTCCCTGCCGCAACATTTGTGCTTCTGGTTGAAACTGCAGTTGCACTTCTGCCTGTATTTGTATTAGTAACTAATCTTCTGGTTTTTTGAACTTTTGGTTTCGGCAACGACTTTGGAGCTGAATACTTAATATCTTGTTGCCACCAATTATCTAAACCTTCAAAATAAGTTTCGATACTTTCCCAATTATTTTTTTGCTGCGCCAGATTCGTATCCTGCTGTTGTTTTTTAATTCTGTCAAATTCAGCACGTAATTCGGCCGGCGGTATAATATCATACGAAATATAATCGCGAATATCTTCCAGAACAATCAACGAGGTATTTTTAGTTATAATGCCGTATTTCTTTCCTAAAAGTTCGATTTCGTCAGCATTTTTAGCATATTGAAAATCAAGATTGGCTATTTTTTTCTGTGCCCAAAGTTTTTCAACATTCACATCATTTGTGTTCTGAAGAACAGCATCCAGAGTTATTTTTCGTTCTAAAACTGCTTCATTATTATAACCAAATAACAAGGTAATTTGATTTTTTTGATTCAGAGAAATTCCTGAAAAACTAAAGCTTCCCGAAACCGAAGTTCCTTCCATCGGAAATAAATCTGTCACCGTATAATTCTCTTTTATACCTAAAAACTTCAAATTACTATTCGTCAGTTTATCTAATGCATTGTCCTGATTCACCTGATTTAAATTGATAAAATTTCCACCCGTTTGCATCGCCGAATAATTCAGAAAAGAAAAATCTGCAGAAACCGAAGATGTAATGGTGTAAATTGGCTTTTTAGTCTTTGGTAAAACATTTTCGCTCAAAGATGAAAGTCCGTCAGAGAAAAACAAATATTCGTCGTTGTTCATGAAATTAAGTTGCGAAAAACGAGTTCCTCCGTCATATTTTGTGTTCTCTAAAACTGCTTTTAATTCAGTCCAGTTTCCGTTTGTAATGACATATTCTTTTTGTTTTTCGAAAGTATAATTCAAAAAGTATAAAGTGACTTTTGTATTTTGTGTTTTTTGAAAATAGGCATTCAACAAACTCAGTTCTTTTTTTACATCTCTCGTTTTACAACTCAGTGAATTATCCCAAATTAAACCAATTGAAGCCGGAGTTTTTTTAGCTATTTTATTCCCTTCGATAAAAGTATTTCCGTAAAAATAATGCTGTCCACCAACATTTTGCATGATTACACTCGGAGCATTTTCCTGAATCGGAATCTTAAAAAGTAGTTTTTCAGATGGTTGATAATTTTCTTTTTTGATAGAAGTTTGAAAAGATTGATTCCATTTCGAAAAAACAATTGCATCTCCGGAATTCTCCGAAACAGTTGGCGAAGCCGAAGTTCCTAAAACCGAAACATTCATCTCGAAATTATCCAGCTTTTTAGGATAACGACTCACCAATTGATACGCCAGATTGTCTTTATCAAAAGCCGAAAGTTCTTCTTCATAACCAATTATTACAGTTCTTTCCCCGTTTGGCATTAACGGATAAATTCTGGTTCTGAAATTATTTCCATCCACTTTTTCCAACAATCCCGGATCGACACGACGATGTTCGATAGCCTCAAAAACCTGTTTTCCTTTGTTTTTATTTACCGGAACGGCTTCTCTCATTTTGCCATTGATATCAATAGCATATCTGGAAACCGAAACATTTTCCGGTAACGGAAAAATAAGTTCCGCTTCCATCTGGCGGGTTCCCGAATTAAAGAAATGCATTTCGGCAGTGGTGTAAGCGATATTTCCCACCACTTTTACATTCACAATTAGTTTATTCATTCGAACCTTTTCAGCTTCATCTCCTTTTACTGTCAATTCGGGACTTTGTGCGAAAGATTTTGTTCCTAAAAACAATATCAAATAAAATAACATTTTCAAGCTTACTTGAAAAATTCCTGGCTGAGATAAACATAATTTTGATTTCATAACACGAGAGTTAAGGTTCTATAATTGTATAGAGAGCATAAAATCTAAAAAGGTTGGAATGGATTATAAAAAAAATTAAACCATATAAGTTATATAAGAAAATATTAGCACAAGATCGAAATTAAAGCTGTGAAAAATATAGCGCACGGTTTCAACCGTGGGGCAAAGATTGTGAATATACATTGTGGTTCCCCAAAGATTGCGAACATTGATTGCGTCCCCACGGTTGAAACCGTGGCTATGTTTATATATACAACGAAAAAAAAAATCTCCAACACTTCTTTTACAAAGTGCCGGAGATTCTTAAAAAAAACAATCTATCTTTAAATAATGCTATAAGAAAACTTTAAAATAGTTTTATAAAAACTTAAATTAACTTATATCATTTATATGTTTTAGAAAAAATTATGCATTGAAAATTTTCTCTTGGTGACCAATACTTTCCTGATGAATTGCTTTGAACATTCTTAAAACAAATTCTTCAGTAAGGCCTTTTTTCTCACCTTCCAAAATCATTTTTCCTAAGATTTCGTTCCAACGGTTGTTTTGAAGGATTGCTACGTTTGCGTCTTTTTTCACCTGACCAATTTCGTCAGCCACTTTCATACGTTTTCCTAACAACTCTAATAAGTTAGCATCAAGTACGTCGATGTTAGCCCTTAGTTTTGTCATTTTTTGAGTGTATTGATCTGTAGTATCATCCGTTTTTCTGATCGTCAAATCTTTAATGATTTGTTTCAAAGCGTCTGGAGTAACTTGTTGAGCAGCATCAGACCAAGCGTTGTCCGGATCGTAGTGCGTTTCGATAATCATACCATCGTAATTCAAATCTAAAGCCTCTTGAGTTACTTCAAAAATCATTTTACGATCTCCGGTAATGTGAGATGGATCGATGATTAAAGGTAAATCAGGGAATTTATTTTGCAATTCGATAGCAATCTGCCATTCTGGAATGTTTCTGTATTTTGTTTTTTCGTAAGTCGAGAAACCTCTGTGAATAACACCTAATTTCTCGATTCCAGCCATGTGTAAACGCTCAACACCACCTAACCATAAAGCTAAATCCGGATTTACAGGGTTTTTAACCAAAACGATTTTGTCAGTTCCTTTCAAAGTATCAGCAATTTCCTGAACTGCGAAAGGGTTTGCAGTTGTACGGGCACCAACCCATAAAACGTCGATATCATGTTCTAAAGCCAGTTTACAGTGCGCTGCAGTTGCAACTTCAGTACCCATTAATAAACCAGTTTCAGCTTTTGCTTTTTGTAACCATTTTAAACCAATTTCTCCAACACCTTCAAATCCTCCCGGACGCGTTCTTGGTTTCCAGATTCCAGCTCTGAATACACTAACTTTTGAATCTTTCAATTCATGAGCAATTTTCAATACCTGATCTTCTGTTTCTGCACTACATGGTCCTGCTATCACAAGTGGGTGATTTAAATTGAAATCCTCTAACCACTTTCTCATTTCTTTCTTATTTTCCATCTTAATTCTATTTTACTTTTTAATTGTTAATCCGTTTAATATTTCTTTGATTTTATTCGTGCTTTCCATTTCTTCAAAAATGGCGTTGTAATTTTCATCTTTCAACAAATCCCTAAACCGACTGAGATTTGATATATATTCTTCTAATGTTTCAATAACGTGTTCCTTGTTTTGTTTAAAAATCGGTGTCCACATTGCGGGAGAACTTTTTGCTAAACGAACCGTGCTTTCAAATCCACTTCCTGCCATATCAAAAATATCCTGTTCGTCTTTTTCCTTATTCATTACCGTTTTCCCGAGCATAAAAGAACTAATGTGCGACAAATGCGAAACGTAAGCAATGTGTTTGTCGTGTGAAGTTGGGTCCATATATCGAATCCTCATTCCTATTTCGCTAAAAAGCTTTAATGCCTTTTCCTGCAATTTAAAAGTGGTTTTTTCCACCTCACAAATAATATTCGTTTTTCCTTTAAACAAACCTCTTATCGCTGCCGAAGGCCCTGAAAACTCCGTTCCCGCTATCGGATGCGTTGCGATAAAATTTCTTCTCTTTGGATGACTGGCAACAGCGTCACAAATTGGTTTTTTAGTCGAACCTACTTCAAAAACAATCGTTTTATCTCCAACTAAATCCAACACTTTAGGTAAAACCATCAGCGCCACATCTACAGGAACCGAAACAATCACAAAATCAGCATCGGCCAATTCTTCAAAGCTTCCTGCCTGATCGATAACACCCAAATCAATTGCTTCCTGCAAATGTTTTTCGTTATTATCTATTCCAAAAATAGTGGCATCAGGATGTTGGTCTTTGATGTCCAGCACCATCGAACCGCCTATTAACCCTATTCCTATTACGTATACTTTCATAATTCTTTTTATTTGAAGCTAATTCCTGCTATCCGTTTCAATCTTTTCCGCCGAACCCCGGCGCAAAAGGATTTCCACTTCTATCAGGGCTAGGGCTTCTCGTTTTTTCAAGATCTTTAGTTTTAATTTAACCTTTCTGTCACCCTGAGCGAAGTCGAAGGGCTCTCCAATTGGAACGTGGGCGTCGACTCCGCTCAGCCTGACAAACTATGCCAAAAAATCTAAAATCTTGATTCTTTACTCTTTGCTCTTGCTTCTAAAATCTATCTATCGCTTCTTGTACTTTTTCTTCTTTTACACACAACGAAAATCTGATATATCCTTCACCATTACTTCCGAAAATCGTTCCCGGTGTGATAAAAATATGTTTCTCGTATAATATTTCGTCAATGAACTTTTCTGCTGATTCGATTCCTTCCGGCAATTTTGCCCATACAAAAAGCCCGACTCCTTCTTTATAAACTTTACAGCCTAATTTTTCTGCTAGTTTTTCGGTTAATTCTCTACGGCGTCTGTAAATTTTGTTTTGATCTTCGAACCATGATTTGTCACAGTTTAAAGCTGCAATGGCACCTTTCTGAATTCCGTAATACATTCCGCTGTCCATGTTGCTTTTTACTTTTAGGACTGCATCGATAATTTCAGGATTTCCTAAAACCATTCCGACTCTCCAGCCGGCCATGTTGAAGGTTTTACTTAATGAATTCAATTCCAGAGCTACATCTTTTGCACCTTCAACCTGCAATAAACTCATTGGACTATCATTCAAAACAAAACTATACGGATTATCGTTGACCAATAATATGTTGTGTTTTTTAGCAAAAGCAACCAATTTTTCAAATAACGCTAAACTTCCTCTCGCTCCTGTTGGCATGTGCGGATATCCCAGCCACATAATTTTTACTTTCGAAAGATCTAATTTTTCTAAAGCTTCAAAATCCGGTTCCCACGCATTAGCTTCTTTCAGATCATAATAAACCGGAACTGCACCTACCAAATTAGTTACCGAAGTATAAGTCGGATAACCAGGATTCGGAATCAAAACGTGATCGCCTTCATTTAAAAAAGCTAACGAAATGTGCATAATTCCTTCTTTTGACCCCATCAAAGGCAAAATCTCATTATTCGGATTCAACTCAACACCAAATTGATTCTGATAAAAATCTGCCATCCCTTTTCTCAATTCCGGTAATCCCTGATAGCTCTGATAACCATGCCCGTTTTCATCCTGAATTGCTGCGGCAACCGCTTCAATTACTGCTTTCGACGGACTCAAATCAGGGCTTCCAATTCCCATATTGATGATAGATTTCCCCTCAGACTGCAGCTGACGAACTTCTCTCAATTTTGATGAGAAGTAGTATTCTTCAACTGTATCTAATCTTTTTGCTGTTGTAATCATGATTTATATTTATATTTTGCTTTACGCTTTAGACCGTAAGCTTTATGCTTTTTCTCTTTTTGACTTGTCACCCTGAGCGAAGTCGAAGGGCTTTCCAATTGGAACGTGGGCTTCGACTTCGCTCAGCCTGACAATATAAAATCTTAAATCGTTAATCTTCAATCTAAAATCAACTTTGCAACTTTAAGACTGACTCAAAGGTTTCGTATTTTTATATTCTCCCAGAACTTTTAAATATTCTGCCATTATATTTAGCAGCGATTTGGCTTTTGCAAAATCTTCGTATTTCTCGAATGTTACATCTACGAAAAACGAATATTTCCACGGCGTTTCAATTTTTGGAAGCGACTGAATTTTTGTTAAATTCAATTTGCAATCGCTCATTACATTCAAAACTGCTGCTAAACTTCCTCTTTTATGATCTAATTCAAATTTGATTGAAGCTCTGTTGATTTCGTTTTCTGGCAAAAATGAATTCTGCTTTTTGATAATCACAAAACGAGTCATGTTGTTTTTGATCGTTTGAATTTCCGGCGCGATGATTTCCAAATCATACATTTCCGAAGCTACTTTGCTTCCTATTGCCGCAATTCCGGTTAATTGTTTTTCCTGAATTCTTCTTGCCGTTTCTGCTGTATCTTTATCTTCAACCAATTTGATATTTGGATATTGTTTCAAAAAATCCATGCATTGTAATAATGCCATTGGGTGCGAATGAACTTCTTTTATATCTTCAATTTTTTGACCTTTTAAAGTCATTAAATTTTGGTGAATGCTTAAATAATGCTCGCCAATGATGTGTAAATTATTCTTGTCAATCAAAGCATAATTCGGAATTATTGGCCCCGCGATCGAATTTTCAATTGCCATAACTGCCTGGTCTGATTTTCCTGAAAGCAGGCTGTCAACCAATTCTTCAAAAGACAAACACTCATCAATAGCCACATTTTCAGAGAAATACTCTTTTACAACCTGATGATGAAAAGAACCTTTAATACCTTGTATTGCAATTTTCGTTGTCATATATTCAAAAAAAAATCCTGATTTTCATCAGGATTGTATATTAGTTTTATTTGTCGTTTTAATTTTCTCAAATAACCATAGCACAATCCTTACTTCTACTAAAGAAGAAATAAAAAGAGTTGCTAAAATAAAAACGGTTATTAGACATTTTGTTTGTGTTTTTCAATAAATTCTCTGCGAATGTATAAATTATTTTCAGTGCACCAAAAAAAATATTGCATTTTATGAAACAAAAAAGGATTTCTTAACAAATTTAGCAGGTTTTGTATGATAATATAAAAATACGGGCTTAAAATGGGATATTTACAATGGGTTTTTCTAAGGTGCTAAGGTTCTGAGTTGCTAAGGTTCTAAGATTTTTTGCCACGAATTCACGAATTAGCACAAATCATTCTGGCTTTGAATATCAATTTCTCAAACTAAAAGGAATGTATTTACTCCATCTTGTCATTTCGAGGAACGAGAAATCTCCGCAAGAAGCTCAACAAAGATTGGCGATTCTGCGAATGGAGTTACTTATGGAGATTTCTCGTTCCTCGAAATGACAATATTGTGGACAGAAAATAAAACTTAAGAAAACAACCCAGAAACCGGAGTATTCCTAATTCCAATCTTAGAATAATCAAAATTCATTTTCTCTTTTAATAAAGAAGCATACACACTTCTAAAATCAATTTCGTATTTTAAATCGCCATTATCTAAATTCGCTAAATCAGGATTATTACCTAAAATTGTTCCTTTATTATTTCCTCCAATGACAAACATTGGCGCGGCAGTTCCGTGATCAGTTCCGTTGCCATTGTCTTTTACACGTCTTCCAAATTCTGAGAATACAACAATTGTAACGTTTTGAAGCAATTGTGCTTGTTTCAAATCCTGATAAAAACTAAATAACGCATCATTCAAATCCGTTAATTTTTTCTCGTGAATGGCGAGTTGATTATCATGCGTATCGAATCCTCCGAGTGAAGTGTAATATACTTTTGAGTTCAGGTTTCCTTTGATTAATCGTCCAATCCATTCCAGATTTTTAGACAAATCGGTTTTGGGATAACTGATTTCTGATTTGGATTTCGCTAAAGCTTTCTGAATTTCATCTGAAGCTTCGGTAACTGAATTGGCTATTTTTCGAACAAAATCTAATTGCGGATTATCTGATAAGGTTACATTTTCTTCTTTATCTGATTTTACTTTGAATCGGTTTGGATCTTTTACCGTTATTGAATTAGGTTCCATTCCTTTTAATGCGAGATTATCGATTGAATCCAGATTTATTCCAGCCGTTGCCTGATGTCCGTTGCATTGCAGATCTAAATATCTCCCTAACCAGCCTTCGTTGATATACTTATTCGAATCAGCTGCAGTTTGCCAAATTTCCTGACTACGAAAATGAGATCGAATAGGTTCCGGATATCCAACATTCTGAATCACAGTTAAATCTCCGTTTTGCTGCATTTGAGCAAAATCTTTTAAAGAAGGATGAAATGCCATTCCGTTATTTTTTCCAATAACTACATCTTTATTTAAAGCAATTTTAGTCCTTAAATCATAATATAAGGGATTATCGTACGGAATAAAAGTATTCAGTCCGTCGTTCCCACCATTCAACTGCACAAAAACAATACACTGCTCTCCAATTACCAAATTACTTTGTGTACCAAAAGCGTGTAAAAAATCAGGAAGCACCAGTAATCCGCCAGTAAAAGTTCCTGTAAGCGTTAGAAAATTCCTTCTGTTCATGGCTGTAGTTTTCTAAATTAATTGATATTCGGGTAGTTTCGTGATGTAATCAAAGAGTCGTATTACGGCAAAATTGGCGTGTTCCTCTTTTGGATCAAAATCGTATTTCAGTAAATTCTCCATGTCTTTTTGCATCGAATCATTTACTTTGAATAATAATCGGTTCGATAACTCGGTAATTATCGTTTTGTTGTTTCCGTTAGAATCGAAATCTATTTTTACATCGATTTTCTCCAATTCTGTCTTTGGCTTATCCGTATCCGAAGCCATGGTATTCAGTACTTTTCTGGTAATGCTTCTTCCACTGCAAAGCAAATCTGAGGTATTGTTGCGTTGCAAATAAATCTGCGAAGTCAGCCAGGAATTTCCGCCATCCCAACCTTTTACGTTAACCTGATTGTACAAATCCATTCCTTGTTGTTTCAGGAAAAACATCACCATGCCATCATCAAGATCATCAACATGCAATTCATCCAAAAGCTGTAAAATATAAACCAACGGATCTTTTATTTTAGTCCCTGAAGTTTCTTTTTTATATTCTTCTGTAAAAATCTTCGTTAATAAAGGCTGTATTTCAAACTTTACTTTTCTGAAATAATCGCCGTAATACCTCACCAATTCTTCTGAAGGATTATCATAAATAAACCATTTTAGAATTTTTCGGGTTATGAGATACGGAATATTTTTTTGCTCGAAAATAATATCGACGAGATCATCTGCTTTCCAGTTTCCCGTTTTTCCGAAATAGGTTTTATCGCTATTATCTTCTATATTTTTTCTGTAAACTGCGCCATCATCTCCGTAATTTAATCCGGCCAAAGCTCGTGCGCCTTCTTTGATGTCATTTTCAGAATAATTTCCAATCCCAATTGTGAATAATTCCAATAATTCACGGCTTAGGTTTTCGTTGTATTTCCCTTTTTTATTGTCGACATTATCCAGATATTTTACCATTGCGTTCGATCTTACGATTTGCTTGGTAAGTTCTTTGAAATTGCCAAAAGCATTTTCGCGCAAAATCATATTGTGCTGATAAATCCAGTAATTGACTTTTACTTTTTGGGTTGTAGAAACGAAATGATTGTGCCAAAAGCAAACCATATTTTCGCGTAACGGAAATTCATCATTCCGCATTTTAGAAATCCACCATTTTTTTAGTTCAACGGCAGAATAGATTTCTTTTTTGAGCGCTTTTTTCTTGAATTCAGAATCGGCGGTTTTGATAGATTCACGCAATTCTTTAAGCTCAAGAAGCGTTTTGGGATCGTCATTTAAAAAAGCTGGAAGTTGTGTATAAAACTTGGAATCATAGGAATGTTTTAGAAATTTTTCTAATCCCAGTTTCTCAATTTTATCGGATTCTTTTCCGGAAAAACCCAACCGTAACGACCAAAGATTGCTTTTTTTCATAACACAGGAATTTGTTTAGCAATAAGACTCGACTTTTTCTTAAAGGTTTAATTTAAGAAAGGGTCCGAGGTTCTTAGATGCTAAGGTGATATGTTTTAAAAATCTTTGGTATTAATTAGAACGGGGATTTTTTGGGGATATTATACAATTCTGTCATCATAATTGCTTTTGCATAAAATATCACACAATAAAGTACTTACCTAATTATTATCTTCTTTTGAATTATTGCGGTTCTTTATTTTATTAAATTCCAATAAATTCTTTTTACTAGCTTCTAAAATATCTTTTTTCGATTCTGATTCAATTTCATCGGGAGTATAATTCTCAGCATTAATATATGTCATTGAATTTGCTTTTTTAATTGATTTAACCATATCAACCTTCGCAAACTGCTCTTGCTGTTCCAATGCTATTTTTCTTAAAAAGTCAAATCTTTGCTTCTTAGGTGTTCCTAATTGTATAAGTTGAGAACTAAGAGATTCTAAATTCGACATAACTAATAAATCATTTATACTTGAAAAATCTCTCATATTTTTGCCTTCCATTGAATGTTCAGGATTAGCTTCCTTCCACTGTTTAGCTGTATATCCATACAAGGCCAAGTTTAGTAAATCCGCTTCATTTGCATATTCAATACCTTGTTTTTCAAGCGGCAAAATACTATTTGGGATTATATGCTTTTGCACAGCATCAGTATGAAGAACGTAATTTACTTTTGTCATAAGACGTCTAACATCCCATTCCAAATTATATTGATTACTTTCAACCTCTTTTAATCTTTGATATTCTTTGTAAAGATAAATTTTAAAAATAGGACTTATTGCTGATCCAAATTCCATAGCAATATCTCTATGAGCATATGTTCCACCATTTTTACCTGCTTTTGAAAATATTCCAATTGCATTAGTGCTTTCTACCCATCCATTTACACTTAATGTAAAAGATGGTACACCTGCACTTCTTCTAAAGTGGTCATATTCGACCACTTTAAAATCCGGATTATAAAGCGTTTCCCAAGTCCCCATGTATTCTATAGTCGAAACACCTCTAAGCCAGTTTTTTATAACATCAGCAGCCCGTGCATCTCCTTCTTTTGCACTTACCATATCGGTAAGACATATATAATCTTCATTCTCCTTAGTATAAACCGAAACTGGAATATTATTAACAATAATTTTTTGCACCTTACTCATCATCTCCAAATATTAGTTAATTTAAATATAGTAATAAATTTAATTTTCAAATTTAATCAAACCTCTACTATATATTTCCATTGAACACTATAAAAGCTTGCTTTACATGTCATAAAAAAAAGCAGCTACCATAAAGATAACTGCTTTGTACATATTCTAAAAATCTAAAATCATTAAGACCCACACATTTCACAATCATCTGGCTCTGCTGCTTGTGCTTTTAAAAGCATCGCTTTATAATCCTCAACGCTGATTGCTTCTGTTTCCGGAACTAAAGTTACTGGTGCATCTTCTTCTTTTTTATCGTTGTTTAGGGTGAATTTAATCGCATCAACCGCAGATTTTGTTCTTAGGTAATACATTCCTGTTTTTAAACCTGATTGCCAAGCGTAGAAGTGCATTGACGTTAGTTTAGAATAGTTTGCATCTTGCATGAACAAGTTCAATGATTGTGATTGGTCAATAAAGTAACCTCTCTGACGTGACATATCGATAATGTCTTTCATCGACATTTCCCAAACTGTTTTGTATAATTCTTTCAGGTCTTGCGGAATCACATCAATATTTTGAACAGATCCGTTATGACGCATGATTTCTTGTTTCAACGTTTCGTTCCATAAACCTCTGTCTACTAAGTCATGAAGCAAATGTTTGTTTACTACGATGAATTCTCCAGACAATACACGACGTGTGTAAATATTTGATGTATACGGTTCGAAAGCTTCGTTGTTTCCAAGAATTTGCGAAGTCGAAGCAGTTGGCATTGGCGCTACTAATAATGAGTTACGAACTCCATGTTCCATTACTTCTTTTCTTAATGAAGCCCAGTCCCAACGTCCTGATAATTCTTCATCTTTCATTCCCCACATATTGTATTGGAATTCTCCTTGTGACATTGGAGAACCTGCAAATGTAGAATATGGACCTTCTTCTTTTGCCATTTCCATAGAAGCGGTTACGGCTGCGAAGTATAATGTTTCGAAAATTTCCTGATTTAATGCTTTTGCTTCATCACTTGTAAACGGCATACGCAACATGATAAAAGCATCTGCTAAACCTTGAACACCTAATCCTACCGGACGGTGACGTAAGTTAGAATTTTCAGCTTCTTTTACCGGATAGTAATTTCTGTCGATTACTTTGTTTAAGTTACGAGTTACACGTTTTGTAACATTGTAAAGTGCTTCGTGATCGAATTTTCCGTTTTCAATAAACATTGGTAACGAAATAGAAGCTAAGTTACACACCGCGATTTCATCTTTAGAGGTAAACTCCATAATCTCTGTACACAAGTTTGATGAACGGATAGTTCCTAAATTCTTGTGGTTCGATTTACGGTTTGCTGCATCTTTGTACAACATATAAGGCGTTCCGGTTTCGATTTGTGATTCAAGGATTTTCTCCCATAATTCACGTGCACGAATCGTTTTTCTACCTTTTCCTCTAAACTCATAATCCAAATACATGGTTTCGAATTCTTCTCCGTAAACGTCGTATAATCCTGGGCATTCGTTAGGACACATTAAAGTCCATGACGCATCTTCCTGCACACGTTTCATGAATAAATCAGATGTCCACATAGCGAAGAATAAATCTCTTGCACGCATTTCTTCTTTTCCTGTATTTTTCTTTAAATCTAGGAAATCAAAGATATCAGCATGCCATGTTTCGATGTAAATCGCAAAACTTCCTTTACGTTTTCCTCCACCCTGATCTACGTAACGAGCCGTATCGTTGAAAACTCTCAACATTGGTACGATTCCGTTTGAAGTTCCGTTTGTACCACGAATATAAGATCCCGTTGCACGAACGTTATGGATAGAAAGACCAATTCCTCCCGCAGATTGCGAGATTTTAGCCGTTTGTTTTAAAGTATCGTAAATTCCATCAATACTATCATCTTGCATAGCTAAAAGGAAACAAGAAGACATTTGTGGTTTTGGAGTTCCGGCATTAAACAACGTTGGCGTTGCATGCGTAAAGAACTTTTTAGACATTAAATCGTAAGTCTCAATTACTGATTTTAAATCATCAAGGTGAATACCAACCGAAACACGCATCAACATATGTTGTGGTCTTTCGACGATTTTTCCGTTTATTTTTAGCAAATACGAACGCTCTAAGGTTTTGAAACCAAAGTAATCGTAATTGAAATCTCTTGTATAAATGATATGCGAATCTAAGAATTCTGAATTTTCCTGAATTACATTAAATACTTCATCCGAAAGTAATGGTGCATCTTGCCCATTTCTTGGATTTACGTATAAGTACATATCTTTCATCGTTTCTGAAAACGATTTTTTTGTATTTGAATGTAGGTTCGAAATTGCCACACGCGCTGCTAATTGTGCATAATCAGGATGCGCAATTGTCATAGAAGCCGCCGTTTCTGCCGCAAGATTATCCAGTTCAGAAGTTGAAACCCCATCATACAATCCTTCGATAACTCTCATCGCTACCTTAACAGGATCTACAAGTTCATTTAAACCGTAACACAATTTTTTGATTCTTTCTGTAATCTTATCAAACATTACGGGCTCTCTGTGGCCATCTCTTTTTACTACATACATAAGCTTACTAATTTTAGTTATTGAAAAAATGAAAGACACTGGAATAACGATTCCCAGGACTTAAACATTGCGTGTTTTTAAATTATTTTTTGAGAATTATGAAATTCTCAATAGTTGTGTATTCCCGATCTGAAATCAGATCGAAAAGGCATTAAAAATTGTTATTGAATCTGCGATTTGGGAAAGAGATTCAAACTTAAAAAATTGATTTTAATCTTTTGTTGCGTTTCGAGGTAACGCTACATTATTCTTGCTCTAAAAATCTGCATCGAATGAAATTTTCTGAGCATCGCTATCTGTGTTCATCACACCTGATTTTTGATACTCGGCAACACGTTTTTCAAAGAAATTGGTTTTTCCCTGAAGTGAGATCATGTCCATGAAGTCAAACGGATTCGCTGATCCATATACACGCTCGCAACCTAATTCTACTAATAATCTATCCGCAACAAATTCTAAATATTGCGTCATTAAAGCAGCATTCATACCTATTAAACTTACCGGTAGAGATTCTGTAACAAATTCTCTTTCGATATCTAAGGCATCAACAATGATTTCTTTAATTCTGTCTTTTGGCACTTTATTGATCAAATGATGATTGTGTAAGTGTACTGCAAAGTCACAGTGTACACCTTCGTCACGGGAAATCAACTCGTTAGAGAAAGTTAAACCTGGCATTAAACCACGTTTTTTCAACCAATAAATAGAACAGAAAGCACCTGAAAAGAAAATTCCTTCAACTGCTGCAAAAGCAATTAGTCTTTCGGCGAACGAATCAGATTCAATCCACTTTAAAGCCCAGTCTGCTTTTTTCTTAATTGCAGGAAAAACTTCTAATGCATTAAACAATTCCGCTTTCTCCGCTTCGTCTTTCACGTAAGTATCAATTAATAAAGAGTAAGTTTCGCTGTGAATGTTTTCCATCATGATCTGGAAACCATAGAAAAACTTCGCCTCTGCATATTGTACTTCGTTTACAAAGTTCTCTGCAAGGTTTTCATTTACGATTCCGTCAGAAGCAGCAAAGAATGCTAATATGTGTTTAATGAAATATCTTTCGTCGTCACTAAGTTTATTGTTCCAATCTGTCAAGTCCTGGTGTAAATCGATTTCTTCAGCAGTCCAGAAGCTAGCCTCCATTTTCTTATACCATTCCCAAATATCATGATGTTTGATAGGAAAAATAACGAAACGATTTTTATTTTCTTGTAATATTGGCTCGACTTGTGACATGGTAATTTTTATTTAATTTTTGTATTGAATATTTACTAATTCAATAGACTACAAAGATTGTCAATTATCGCTAAAAAAGAAAGCCAAACTTATTCACAATTCGACGTAGTTTTTAACAAAGGAGAAAAAATGCGATATTTTTCAGACAATAATTAATTTACTGTAAATGAATGTTTTAAAAACGAATAAACGACCTAAAAGCCCGTAAAATATAGACTTTTTATCATAAAAAGCAAGAAATTTTCAATTGTTTTTAAAAGTTTTTTTTTGAGTTAAAACTATATTTTTTGAGTTAAAATATATCACCCAAAAGCGGTAACTAGAGCGCCCGGATTTTTAAGATTTTTTAAGTTCTTCGGCCACTTTTTCAAGCTCCAAATACCAATCCTGACCAAAGCGGCGAATCAATGCTTCTTTGACAAATTTATAAACCGGAACTTCGAGTTCTTTACCTAAAGAACAGGCATCATCGCAAATATCCCATTTATCATAATTGACTGCAGCAAATTCTGTAAAATCTTTTACACGAATTGGGTATAAATGACAAGAAACCGGTTTTTTCCAATCTACGATTCCCTGATTGTAAGCTTGCTCGATTCCGCAAAGAGCCGTTTTTCCGTCAAAAATAACGTAAGCGCAATCTTTTTCGTCGATTAATGGTGTTTCAAGATCACCATCGGTTCCTTTAACCCAGGTTCCTTGTGCTTCGATAGCAGCAATTCCTTCTTTGCGTAAAAAAGGTTTTACTTTAGGATAAATTTCTTCCAGGATTTTAGTTTCTTCTTCGCTTAATGGCGCACCGGCATCTCCGTCAACACAGCAAGCTCCTTTACAAGCTGACAAGTTGCACACAAATTCTTTTTCAAGAATATCTTCTGAAATAATGGTTTTTCCTAATTGAAACATGATAATAAAATACTGAAATTTATAAAGTGCAAAGATAGACAAAGAAAGTAGATGAAATGAGATTAAATTTTACCGCATATATTCTACCACAGAGTTGCACAAAGTTTTTTCACAGAGATCCACGAAGATTTATTTAAGAATTGTTACAATTTAAATCTTCAAGCTTTGTGAACTTAAAAAACACTCTTTAAATTAAACTTTGCGAAACTCTGTGAAAAAACTTTGTGCAACTCTGTGGTAAAAACAATAAAACATTTGCGAATCTTTGCGGTTAAATTATCTTTTGTTACAAATATCACTTTTTCAATACGTAAAACGTGTTTTTATAACAAAAATACATCGTATTAAAAAAACACCTACCTTTATTATCTACCTTTGCAAAAATTTTAAACGCTTAAAATCAAAGTAATATGTTAGAAATCGACTTTAAAGAAATAATTACTGTTGGAATGGTACTTTTTGCTGTAATTGATATTGTGGGTTCTATTCCTATTATTGTGAATTTAAGATCAAAAGTGGGGCACATCGAATCTGAAAAAGCTTCTATTGTTGCCGGACTTATTATGATTGTGTTTCTTTTTGTTGGAGAAGGCTTCCTGAGTCTTATAGGTATCGACGTGCATTCGTTTGCTGTTGCAGGTTCGTTTGTATTGTTCTTTCTGGCTTTAGAAATGATTTTAGGAATCAGAATCTATCGTGACGAAGAACCTGGATCAGCTTCTATCGTTCCGTTAGCGTTTCCGTTAATTGCCGGAGCGGGAACAATGACCACTTTATTATCGTTACGATCTCAATTTCACACCATTAATATTATTATTGCTATTTTACTCAATATCATATTGGTTTATATTGTTTTAAAATCTTCTAAAAAAATCGAAACTTTATTAGGAGAAAACGGACTTGGCGTGGTTCGTAAGACATTTGGAGTGATACTTTTAGCGATTGCTGTTAAATTATTTGCTGCTAATGTTAAAGGTTTGTTCGTCTAACATTTATTTTTATAAATTTACCCCATAAAATTTTTAAAATACAACTTTAGGACATTTTTTAAGTCATAGAGTTTTACTTTATTATTTAGGCAAATAAACAACCATTATGAAAATTTTTACTTCAATCTTAGTGCTTTTAGCATTAGCTTTAATTGTTTTTAATATTACGTTGCTAGACTTCAAAAATCCTTTTCAGGGAGACAGTGTAGTTGCTTTTATTGGAATCGCAGCTTCATTTTGTGCCGTATTGATTCTTTTAATCTTTAGAATTTCTAAAAGAATCGAAGAAAAAACAAACGGACGATAATATATGTTTGACGTTTTAATTATTGGCGGAGGTGTTTCAGGTATGTCTTGTGCCCTCGTTTTAGGATCAGCCAAAAACAAAGCTTTTGTTACCGATAAAAAAATCGGAATTTTTACACATCAAAAAAATTCTTCTTTACAAGAAGCAATTTTCTACAATGCTTATGGTATAACGCCAGGTAAATTAGGATCTGATTTGCTTACAGAAAGTACGCAGGATTTAGCTACGGCCTATCCGCATATTACACAAATCGCAAATGAAAAAGTAATTAAAGTAGAAGGTACTTATCCTGAATTTACTGTTACTACAAACAAAAACTTCTACCAGGCAAAAAATATCGTTGTTGGGATTGGTTCTGCCAATACTTTTGACATCGAAGGTTTGACGCAATACATCGAGCCACATAAAAAAGCATTACCCGAAAAACAACGTATTCAGCTTAAAAACGACGATCATAAAGTAGCTGACGGTATTTATGTTACTGGAACTTTAGCTGGCTGGAGAAGCCAACTGGCAATTGCTGCCGGAAGTGGCGCTGCCGTTGCAACAGATATTCTTACTTTATGGAATAACGGTGTGCAAACTCATTCGCACGATAGTATTCGATAAAAACTCACTATAAAATTATTAAACCATATAAGTTATATAAGTTCATTTAATTTATGCGCGAAGCATTTACACGAACTTATATAACTTATATGGTTTACTTTTTTTACCTAACCAAAAAAATCTTTGATCTGCTCTATAAGTCCTTAATCTATGCGCAACGCATTTATATTTACTTATATATAGCTTATATGGTTTAATTTTTACTTAACCGAAACAATTTCTTTCACAGTAATATGTTTCTCTGTATCTGTTTTCCAGATTTCTCCTTTTACTGAAACCTCATCGCCTTCTTTAAACCTTTTGTAGTTTTGTGGCCCTCCAACATTTACAATGCTTACCGTCGCGAAATAAACCTCATTTTTATCGGTATTGATTTTGGCTGTGTAACCGTCTTTTCCGTTTTCTATAGATTCAACTTTTCCTGAAATCGTATTTTTATCTTTCATACACGCGCAAGAAATTACAAAAGTCATTAGTAAAACCAGAAAACTTATTCTTTTTAGATTTTTCATGTTTATATTTTAAATGTAAATCTCGCTCTTTTTAAGTGAGTTTTATTACATTATATTTTAAAAATTATTATTATTTTATTGTAGAGCAACACAACTTCCGGCAATTACTTTTAGGCTTTCGCCGAATTGTTTCCAGACTCTTATATAACGAAACGAATTAGCGATGGGATTATTATCGTATGTTCCTTTTAATAAAATGATCACGCTAACTACTGCCGTATCCTCAATTACCTTAATGATTTGATCTGCAGCTTCCAGTGTTTCGATTTTAATTTTGCCTGAACGGTACGATTCTAAATCAAATTCTTTTGTAATGGTTTGTCCGTCTGGTAAATTAAAAAGCAAATCATCATGCAATAATTTATCCAGTGTTGCAACATCGGCAGTTCTAATTGCTGTTAAAAGTTCGATTTCAGCATTTACAATAGATTCTATTTTCATCTGATACAAAATTTAAGGATTACTTTTTCGGATTCAAAACGGCTTTGATCATGGCGTCATCTTTCAAAATAACGTCATAATAATATAGCTCTCCATAAAGCTGACGAGCAAATTCCGCAGTAATATAACGATTTACCAAAGCTTTGGTTTTATCTAACTTCAAGTCTAACCCTGTCATTAAAATATACGTTCTGAACTTTTTGAAATACGCATCAGAGTTTTTCATCTTAGTCAGAAACTCATTAAAATGAAGGCCTTTAAAAGCATCTCTGTTTTTGTCTAATTCTTCAAAAACAAAATGTCCTACGATTCCGGTTTGCATCAAATAAGCCACATTTTCATTTCCGTGTTCGGCTTCAATCGGTACAAAAACGTCAGGAACAATTCCTCCACCGCCGTAAACAATTTTACCTTTTGGAGTTTTAAACTTTAAAGAATCTGCAACTTTTATACTGTCTTTTGCATAAAGTTCGCCTGATTTTATACGCGATTCTGATTCTTTATAATATTCTTCGTTTCCTTTTTTATACGGTTTCTGAATCGATCTTCCGGTTGGTGTATAATATCTCGCCACGGTTAATCTTACGGCAGATCCGTCGTTGAAATCCATTTCGCGTTGTACTAATCCTTTACCAAAAGAACGGCGGCCTACAATAGTTCCGCGATCACTATCCTGAATTGCTCCAGCCAGGATTTCACTTGCCGAGGCGCTATTTTCATTAATTAAAACATACACTTTTCCGGTTTCAAAACTTCCCGCTTTTGTAGCGAATGTTTTTTCGGTAGTTCCATTTTTATTTTTGGTAAAAACGATCAGTTGTTTGTCTTTCAGGAATTCATCAGCAATTGCAATAGCTTCTTCCATATAACCACCGCCATTATCGCGAAGGTCAATGATAAGCGATTCAATTCCGTTTTGTTTCAATCTCGTTAAGCCGGTTTTGAATTCATTAAAAGTAGTTTCGGCAAAACGGTTGATTTTGATATAACCTGTTTTATTATCGAGCAACAAAGAAGCATCGACACTTTTTATAGGGATAATATCTCTTTTTACTTTAAACTTGAGTTTCTTTTGTTCTGATTTTCTAAAAATCGTCAATTCAATCTCAGAACCTTTTATTCCTTTTAATTTCGAAAACAAACTATCCGAAGGCAATCTTCTGCCGTACAATTTCGTTTTTCCTGCAAATAAAATCCGATCACCTGATTTTAATCCGGCTTTCGCCGAAGGTCCGTTTTCGACAGGCTTTATTATCGCAACAGAATCTTTATACATATAAAAATTGATTCCGATTCCCACGAAATCACCTTTCATACTTTCTGCTACTTCAGCTTGTTCTGTTGGCGGAATATAAACGGAATGCGGATCTAATTTCGATAAGATATTATCTACTGTAAGATTGACAATAGAATCTGTATTGATGCTGTCGACATATTCGTTATTGATAAAATCAATGAGTTTATTCAGCTTGGTTTTCGAGTAATTTTTAGCCAAAAGCTGATCATCAACGGGAGCATTCATAAGGCTTCCACTGACAATACCAAGAGCAAAGGTCGCTCCGATAATGATTGGCAAATATTTTAAGTTCAATTTCATTACTCTTCTAAAACAGGAATATGTTCGACTTCGACACCTGCTTTTATTAAAAACTGAATCCCGGAATCATCACGATATCCGTTATGATACACCACTCTTTTTATTCCCGACTGATGTATCAATTTGCTGCATTCTTTGCAAGGCGAAAGCGTGATATATAAGGTTGCTCCTTCACACGATTGTGTTGATCTGGCTACTTTCAAAATCGCATTTGCTTCGGCATGCAAAACATCCCAACGGGTTAATCCGTCTTCGTCTTCGCAGCAATTTTCAAAACCGGATGGTGTTCCGTTGTATCCATCAGAAATAATCATTCGGTCTTTTACGATGATGGCGCCTACTTGTTTTCGTTTGCAATAGGAAAGTGCTCCCCATTCTGTCGCAATTCGCAAATAAGCTTTATCGTATTTATTTAATTTTTTTTCTTCCATTTATTTTATCTGTTCCAAATTGGGCTTTCGATAATCATTGGAACTACAACTCCAATAATAAAAGCCGACATTACAAGCGCCCAATCGCGCTTTGAAAAACGAAATACGGTTTGTACAATATAGGATATAATTAGTACCACAAACACTACAACTAACTGAGCTGCTTCGATTCCTAACGCAAACTCGCCTAAAGGTAGTAATTTTGAACTAGGTGATCCTCCTAAAATGGTCTTGAAATAATTCGAGAATCCAAGTCCGTGTATAATCCCAAAAAACAGGGTTACAAAAAACACTAAATTCAACCCGTCACTTTTGGATGTTTTCCCTGCTGTAAAAAGATTAAAAATCGCCGTTATTAAAATGGTGATCGGAATTAAAAATTCGACCGTATTGACTTTTATAGCAATGATTCCGTAAACCGAAAGCAATAAAGCCAATGTATGACCAATTGTAAAAACAGAAACCAAAAGCAATATGCGTTTCCAGTCTTTGAACAAATAAGGGGTTGTTAATGCTATTAAAAAAAGAACGTGATCATAAGCGTGAATATCCAAAACGTGCTTTAATCCTATTTGAAAATAAATCCAAAATTCTGACATACGGGTAATACTATTAAATGATTAGGGGTTGTAAACTTACGATTTATTTTGAAAAACTACAGATGTCTCAGATTAAATCAATGAATATTGAAAAGTTAAAATTTATGAGAAAATTAAAATTAATAATTTAAAATAAAATTTATCTTTGCCTTATAAAAATACCACATTATGCCATTTTCAGAATTATTTGATAACGAATTCAAAGAAAGAAACAGAGGCCATTTCTCTGCAATTGTTCGTGTAGCTTTCGCTGACGGAAAAATTAATGACGAAGAACAAACATTTTTAGATAAAATTGCTTCAACATTACAAATTTCAGAAGAAGAATACAAGGAAATCCTTAAAGATCCGTGGAAACACCCAATAAACCCTCCTTACTTATATACACAACGTTTAGAGCGTTTGTATGATTTGGCAAGAATGGTTCACGTAGACCACCATTTAGGAGATCAGCAAGAAGTAATGTTAACCCGTATGGGATTAGCTTTAGGATTTACACCAGGAAACGTAAATTATATTGTTAGAAAAGCATTGTCTTTAGTAGATAAAAAAGTAGATCTTGATACTTTCCTTTTCGAAATGGAAAACATGAACAAATAGTTTTCAGTTAACAGTCACAGTCACAGTAAACAGTTTAACTAAAATAAATAACCCGACAGATTTCAAAAATCTGTCGGGTTTGCTTTTTGTAGCCAAGTCTGAGACTGAAAACTGTGACTGAGACTGTAAAACTGAGACTGAATACTATAAAGCTTCTGCCATAAACTGCTCCGCTTTCTCTACCATATTATAACTTCCGCAGAAAAAAGGAACTCTCTGGTGCAATTCTGTTGGCTGGATTTCCATAATTCTTCCAAAACCATCTGTTGCTTTTCCTCCGGCCTGTTCGGCTATAAACGCCATTGGGTTACATTCGTATAACAAACGCAACTTCCCTTTTGGCGCTTTTGAACTTGTTGGGTATAAATAAATTCCGCCTTTGATCATATTTCGATGAAAATCAGAAACTAAACTTCCAATATATCTGGAAGTATAAGGCCTGTCTTCTTCTTCTCTCTGACAATATTTAATGTAGTTTTTTACTCCTTGCGGAAAATGAACATAGTTGCCCTCGTTTACTGAATAGATATTTCCGTTTTGTGGAAATTTCATATTAGGGTGTGAAAGGTAAAATGTACCAATTGCCGGATTCAGTGTAAAACCATTTACGCCATGACCGGTTGTGTACACCAACATGGTCGAAGTGCCATAAATTACATAACCTGCTGCAACTTGATTGATTCCCGGTTGTAAAAAATCCTCGCTTGTTACCGGGGTTCCGATTGGTGTTATTCTTCTAAAAACAGAAAAAATAGTTCCTACAGAAACATTTACATCAATGTTTGAAGATCCGTCAAGCGGATCCATTAAGATCACGTACTTATTATTATGACTGTTGTCGCTCCCCTGAACAGTAATAAAATCGTCGTTTTCTTCTGAAGCAATACCACAGACAATCTCACGGTTTATTAACGTCTGGATAAATACTTCGTTTGCATACACATCTAATTTTTGTTGGTCTTCGCCCTGAATATTTTGTTCGCCTGCAGCGCCAATAATATCCACCAATCCGGCTTTGTTTACTTTATAGTTTACGACCTTGGCCGCCAAACGTATAGAGTTGATAATTCGGGAAAGCTCCCCCGACGAATACTGAAATGCTTTTTGGTTCTCAATAATAAACTCTCCTAGTGTTTTATTGCGTTCTTCCATTGCTATATCGTTATAGTTTTTGATTATAAGTCACAAATATCGCTTTTTTTGTGAGAATGCTTCAAAAATTATTTTGTTAGTTTGCCACTATTGTATATTTGCTAATTAAAAGCGGGAAGTATCAGATAAAAAAATACATTTTTAGCTAATAAACGCTTAATAATAAGAATATATGAATTGCCCTTACAAGAAATTCGTACAAACAAATTTTTTAAATATTAAAGAGGGAATAGTATATTTAGGATTAAAATAAAATTACAGAATATGAATATTAGAAAAGGAAATCCTGAAGACATGGAATCGGTTTTGGGATTAATACAGGAGTTGGCAATATTCGAAAAAGAACCGGAAGCCGTTGTAATTACTGTAGAGGATTTAGTACGTGACGGTTTTGGTGAAAAACCACTATTTAATGTTTTTGTGGCAGAAATTGAAGATGAATCAAGCAACAAAGAAATAGTTGGTATCGCTCTTTATTATTATCGTTACTCGACCTGGAAAGGAAAAACCATACATCTTGAAGATTTAATCGTAAAAGAAAAAATGCGCGGCACAGGTTTAGGATCTGCTCTTTATGCTGAAATCATGAAACAAGGCAAAAAAGATAATGTTCGAAGAGTAGAATGGAATGTTCTGGACTGGAATACTCCTGCAGTAAAATTTTACGAAAGCTCAGGTGCAAAAATCCTTGAAGAATGGAGAGTTGTTCAAATGGATGAAAACGGAATTAATTCGTTCTTAGAAAAATTATAAAAATAAAATAAACCAGATTTCACTCAAACCCCGAATCTGAAATCTAAAACCTGAAATCTAAAATTAAAAATGAGAGTATTTAAATTTGGTGGAGCATCAGTTAAAGATGCCGATGGAATTAAAAACGTATATGACGTTTTACAAAAAGTAGGTTATGAAGATGTGATTTTAGTCGTTTCGGCGATGGGAAAAACTACAAATGCTCTTGAGGTTGTCATCAAAAATTATTTTGAGAAATCAACAGAGTTGAATTCATCCGTACAAGAAATAAAAAAATATCACAATCAAATATTATTGGATTTATTTGAGGATGAAAAACATGAAGTTTTTACGGCTGTAAAAGCGCAGTTTTCTGAATTAGAATATTTCCTTGCACATAATAAATCGCCAAATTACAACTTTGTTTACGATCAGGTGGTAAGTTTTGGAGAATTAATTTCGACTACTATTTTAAGTCATTATATGAATTACAGAGGTATTCATACGCAATGGCTGGATGTTCGTAATTTCATTAAAACCAATGCTAATTACAGAGATGCCGAAGTTGATTGGGAAACGACTCAACAATTGATCAGCAAAAATGTAAAACGTAAAATATTAAACATCACACAAGGATTTTTAGGTGCCGATGAGAATAACTTTACAACAACTCTTGGTCGTGAAGGTTCTGATTATACGGCCGGAATTTTTGCTTACTGCCTAAATGCCGAAAGTGTAACGATCTGGAAAGACGTTCCGGGAGTTATGAATGCGGATCCGCGTTATTTTGAAAATGCGAGTTTATTAAATCAAATTTCGTATCGTGAAGCGATCGAATTGGCTTTTTACGGTGCTACCGTTATTCACCCAAAAACTTTACAGCCATTACAGAAAAAAGAAATTCCGTTGTATGTGAAATCGTTTATCAACCCGTTACTAAAAGGAACCTGCGTTTCTAAAGGTGTTGATTTAGAGCCGCAATATCCTTGTTTTATTGTAAAAAGAAATCAGCTTTTGATCTCGCTTTCATCAATTGATTTCTCTTTTATTATGGAAGAAAACATCAGTGAGATTTTTGCTTTGTTTCATGAATTCAAAATAAAAGTGAATCTGATTCAGAATTCAGCTATTAGCTTTTCTGTTTGCGTAGAAGATAAATTCGAAAACTTTAATGAATTGAATGCGATTCTTTCGAAAAAATTCAAAGTTGATTATAATGAGAATGTGACTTTATATACGATTCGTCACTTTACAGAAAATGCCGCCGAAACTGTTGAAGCAAACAAAACTGTTTTACTAAAACAAGTAAGCCGCGAGACGATGCAGATTGTTACGAAAGAGATTAATAACTAAATCTTTTTTATTTACGTTAATTATTTCAATTCAAATATATTTAAGAAAGGCTTCGCATAATTGTGAAGCCTTTTTTATAACCCATTTTATGCATTTATCGCATAAGGAATTTTATAAATAGTATGTAGTTTTGAAAAAGTGAATTAAAGCATTTTGCTATTATGAAAACCAGAACTACGCGTTTTATTATCAATTATATTATAAGTCCTTTTTATATAGTAATATTGTTTAGGATTATGTTTTTTGAAGATCATGAATCTTTTACAGAAAAAATAGCGCTTCACAAAGCCGATCCAAAAATGTATCTGGCGCTTTTACTTTGTTTTATTAGCTTGTTTTTATTGCGTTGGGGAATGAAATTTCCGAAAACTTCTTAAAAAGAAAAACAAAAACACTCTATTTAATGAATGTATTAGTCTTTAACTATCTCGCCCTATTATTCTCCGTTTGTTCAATTTCTGATTTTTTATACGTTGCCTTTTTTGAATTTCCAAAACTATACGTTGCTATCAGTTTAAAATAATTGGTTGTATACGTTCTGTGATAATAGATTTCGGTTTGTCCTACGTCATAATTACCGGAAACCATAAAGTCATGAAAGATATCATTTGCGGTAAAATTGAGTTTTAGCGCCTCTTTAAAAAAGTTTCTTTCGATTCCTACAGTAACTGTCGACCTGCTATTTTCACTTCGTAATCCGTAACTCTTATCGCCCAAATACCACGCTAATAATTGTATTTTAAAAAGATCCGGAATCGTAAATGTATTATTCGAATACAAATAGATTTGAGGTTTGACCGGACCCAAAGCATATTCATAAAAATTATCGATCGATTTACTTAAATTCATACTAATTGTATTTGTTGAATTCCACCATTTGTTTGTAAATGATCTTGAAAGTGAAGTAAAAAAAGTATGTTCTTTTTCTATATTTAGTGATCTCAAAATATAACTGTTAGGCGTATCGCCACGCAATGCAGCTCCAGAAATTGGATCGATTTTATAAGTATATCCTATTCTAAAATCGAACTTTTTGTACATCGCACCAATTTCAAAGGCATGAACTTTTTCAGGCAATAAATTAGGATTTCCTTCTATAGTGGTAAACGGATCCTGATAAATAACAAACGGATTCAAACCCTGATATCGTGGTCTTGTTATTCTGGAAACATACGATACATGCGCTTTCAAATCATCTGAAACATCCATATTTAGTAACACATTCGGGAAAAAATTGGCGTAACTTTTTTTGAATTCCTGAATCCCGTTTGCAGTAGTATGCAAATTATAACTTGTCCATTCGCCTCGGGCTCCAAAAGAAAAATTAAACTTCTTTCCTAATGAACTTCCATAATTAAAATAAACTGCACTGATTTTTTCAACGTATTTAAAATCACTCGAAAGTTGATCATCAGGTTCAAATTCCCCATTTTCTACATCAGAAATCAGGAAATCTGTTCCTGCTTGTACTTTCGCATTGCTAAATTTTGCTCCGGTTTCGATCTTTGTATTTTCATTTATCTTTTTAGAATAATCTGCCTGAATGCTTATAATATCAATTGTATTGTCAACATTATTCTTCAAATACTTTTCAGTATTTCGTTCGTCGACCAAACTATTTTCATCAATAAAATCTTTTACAATTCCGTTATAATTAGAGTATTGCGTTCCTATAAATAACGAAGAACCTTTACTATCTGTTATGGCATTATAATTTAGATTAATGAACTGATTCAGCAGCACATCATTTTTAGCAACATCCGTGGCATAAAAACTATCTCCAACATTATTACTAATGGAATTTCGGCTTTCTACAACTCCTCCCAAATCTTCAATATTCCCGCTATAGGCCAAGGAGATATAATTCTTTTCAGAGAACGTGTATTGCAATCCAAAACCAAAATTAGAGTAATTATTAAACTGTCTTCTCCAATCTGTAGTTAAGTCAGATCGCATGTAATCCTCCGGATTAGGTCGTGTTCTGGTGGTGTATAATAATTCACGGCCTTTGCCCAATTGCAATCCGTAGTTGGTTATAAACGAAAATTTTCCTTTTGTATAATTAAAATCCAAAAGCGTATTCGTACTCGTTCCTGCGAATTCTGAAACTGTAATTTGTTGACTTGCGCTTCCTAATATTCCGTTTTCGATATTCTTTTTGGTAATAATATTAATGACTGCTTTTCCTTCGGCATCATATTTTGAAGAAGGATTTGAGATTACTTCAATCTTTAAAATTTGAGAAACCGGGATTGCAGCAAAACGCTCATAATTAATCAAAATTCCATTAAGGTAAATAATCGCTTCGCCTTTCCCGAGAACGCTTATTTGTCCTTCGGCTACAATAACATTCGGCACTCTGCCTAATAATTCATTTACAGAACTGCTTGTCGAAAGCAACGTATTAGCAACATTGACATCGATTGTTCCATTGGCTGAATATTTTACCAATGAATTTTGTCTTTTGATCACAACTTCATTTAACTCATTATTTTGATTTGTAATTTTCTCGGGAATTGTTGGCTTAGATTGTGCTTTTATTGCTAAGGCATAAAAAAGAAAGCAATAGGTGTAAATGAAGACAGAAACTGGGAATCTCATAGGTTTGGCAATTTAAAATTTGACTTTGTTGAGACAAAAGTCTATTCTAAATTGCAGGATGAAGTAATCGAAACAGAAATCAGGAGTACGAATTTATAAATTCATACTAAGCTTTAAGCCTGTAAAGCCTGAAGTTGGTAATTTAGCGGTGTAGTTCCGGTATGTTTTTTAAAGGCAGCGAAAAAAGTCGATTTAGAATTAAAACCTACATCATAACCAATAGATTCTAATGTCAGTTTATCATTTGAAGTGATGATTTTGCAAGCTTCATTTATCCTGAACTCATTTACAAAACTGGTAAAATTCTTATTCAGATTATTATTTAAAAACTGCGACAATTGATGACTTGAAATATTGAGCTCCTGAGACAAATCCTGTAAACTTAGATTGGAATTTTTATACCATTCTTTTTCGATCATTATTTTTTCCAGTTTGACGGATAAAATTGTGGCTTCGACTGAATCTATTTTTTTGCCCGAAGTTTTGGGACCATTTAATAAAAACAAATCATCGGTTCTTTTTCGGTATAAAAGGATAGAAATAATTAAATAGAACAGAATCGAAAAAACAATTGCTCCGCTAATATAAGTAGCTGCCGGAGCACCCATTATAGCAAGAAAATAAAAAAGAAACAAAAGAAAATTGCCCAGAAAAAGCATCCCGAACCACTTTTCTGCCGGAGTTGTTTTGTTTTTTCTGTTTATGATTTTCGCCAATATACCTTTGATGGTATAACATGAAAAAACAACATAAACAAACCATTGAAAATAAATGATTTTTATAAAATAACCGCGCCAGAGTTTTGGGTAATATTCATACGGAAATATAATGCCAACAGTAATAATAAGTATGGCCCAGAATAAAAGTATGAGTTTCCACGATTTCGGCATTATATTAATTTCAGCAACGGCTGATTTTAGGAAATAATATAAAAAGGGACCAATAAAAAAGCAAGCAGTTAACCCAATTTGTAAATATAATCTAGGTAATGTGGGATGAAAATATACAAATACCGATTTTCCAATCCGGATACTTAATGCGAATAATAATGCACCTAAAAAATAATTGGTCAGGAACTTTTTTTTGGTAAAAAAGAAGAAATACACACTTAAAATAATTCCATTAAAAACTCCTAATGCGCTAAAAAAGAATAAGAGTTCTTTGCTGGTATCCATAATTTAAGTTTGTTTTATCTTCACAAAGCTAAAAAAAATTATGACTTTAACGATTTTTTATCTTCTTTCAAATCCTTAATCATTTTTTTCAACTCTTTGATACGCTCTTCGTATTTCTCAATGATCTGATCTGATAATTGATCTGCGTCATTAATAGAAGATATTCCCCTATTGAGATCTACTTTTAGTAAGTCTTCCGGAGTTATTCCAAAAATTTTACAAATGGTTAAGATATGATTTGCCCATGAACTGCTTTCGCCGCTTTCCATTCTGGCATATGCTGATTGGGATATATGAAGACAATCTGCCACTTCTTCTTGTGACATTTTTTTATTCTTTCGGAGTATTTTAAGTTTATTACCTACAACAATATTCATATTTTATGGTATTTTTCCTTATAAACCAATAGAGGACGGTTTTATAAAAATATACTCACAAAAGACGAATTATTTTTAAATAAAAAAATAACTATAAATTACTTATTAAAATACCCGATAATCACATAATAACAAACCTTACAAAACAGTAATTTAGACTTGCCAAAAAACAAATAGACATTACCTGAAATCAGGATAAGATCTATTAAAAATTTAACCCCTAAAATCTAAATAATATGAGTAATCCATCATTGTTTTTATGTCTTCTAATAATAGTTATTGCGCTTGGCTACCGATTTTCAAAAAAGCATCGTTAAAAAATACCTTTGAAAATTAGTTAGTAATAATAAATTTAAAGCGCTAAAAAATCATGGGGATCAACAATAAACCTGATCAGGAAAACCAAAACGAATGGAATAATGATCCTGAGAACTGGATTTGGGGAATATTTTATTATAATCCAAAAGACAATAGATTATTTCCTCCTAAAAAAATTAAAGAATTGGGCTGGACGATTAATTTTGCCAATCCAAATTCTGTTTTTATAGCTTTGATCATAATTGCAATTCTTCTTATTCTGGCAGAACACGCCAACAATTAAATTCAAAAAAACCGGGTAATTACTCCTGATTAATATTCATTACAACATGAAATTCTTCCTATTCAAATATAGCATGGCTATTGTAAGCTGTCTGTATTTAGCTTACTTTTTCTATAGTCCGGATCATACCGGCAATATGATAAAAGCCGGAACATCTATTGTATTAGCATTATTAATTTCTATCTCGATGTTGAGTCAGATCAAAAGCAGAAAATAACTCAAAAAACACATAGTAAATCTCCAAATTAGAGACCCGGCATTTCCCAATTATAAATACTACTTTTGATTTTTTAGAGTTAAAGTATTTATGTTGAAAAAATTACTGTTTTTAACGGTTTTGATTTGGTATTCCGGGCTTCAGGCACAGGAAACGGAATCATCGTACAAAACGAAAAAAGTAATTGTAACACGGGATACGATTCATCTCGAAGAATTTAGTATCAATTCTGGTTTTTTCGAAATTTTAAATACTAAAAATCAACCTATAGATTCTACTTTATATAAAGTTGATTTTCAAAAAGGAACTTTGATTTTGAATGAAAATGCAGGTTCAGTTTTAGATACTTTAATTGTAAATTATTTAAAATATCCTGATTTCCTGACCAAAGAATACAGTCTTTACAAATCAGATCAGGTGGTTACCAATGATGTTGGTTCTGAGAGATTGTACCGAATTGATAATACCAGCACCAAAAAAGTCACTCCGTTTGATGGCTTACAAACTTCGGGAAGTATTACACGCGGCGTTACGGTTGGAAACAATCAGAATACGGTTTTAAACTCTAATTTAGATCTTCAGATTACGGGAAAAATATCCGATAAAATTAGTCTTCGGGCGTCGCTGCAGGACAATAACATTCCGCTTCAGGATGGCGGTTATTCGCAAAAGCTGGATCAATTCGACAATATTTTTATCGAACTTTTTAGTGACGACTGGAATATTCGTGCGGGTGATGTTTTTTTAGAAAACAGAAAAACGCAATTTTTAAATTTTAATAAAAAAGTACAGGGACTTTCGACAAGTTTTAATTTTGGAGATGAAGAAAGCAAAACCAATATTTTTGCATCGGTCGCTTTTGTAAAAGGGCAATACGCCAAAAGTACTTTTACGGGTCAGGAAGGAAATCAGGGACCTTATAAATTAAAAGGGCAAAATGGCGAATTGTATGTTTTGGTCATTTCAGGATCAGAGCGTGTTTACGTAAATGGTATTTTGCTAAAACGTGGCGAAAACAACGATTATGTTATTGATTATAATGCCGGAGAAATTACGTTTACGTCGCTTTTTACCATTACATCAGAAATGCGTATTAATGTTGAATATCAATATTCTGAAAGAAATTATAACCGTTTAGTTACGTATGCAGGTGCAACACACGAAAACAAAAACTGGAGTTTTGGCGGTTATATTTATTCTGAAAACGATATGAAAAATCAGCCGCTGCAACAAAATCTTTCTACCGAGCAAGTGGAGATTTTAAGCCAGGCCGGTGATGATCCTAATTTAATGAAAGCGCCATCTGCTTACGAAGATTCTTATGCAGATAATAAAATTTTATATAAAAAAATACTGGTCAATTCAGTAGAAGTTTACGAATATTCAAATGATGCCAGCAATGTTTTATACAATGTAAAATTTAGCCTTATGGGCAATAATCTCGGAAATTATATCATTCAAAACAACAACTCCGTAGAGCGCATTTATCAATATGTTCCTCCGGTAAGCGGCGTTTTGCAGGGAAATTATGAACCTATTGTACAATTGGTTGCACCGATAAAATTGCAGGTTGCCACTTTTTTAGGTAAATACAATCCTGACGAAAAAACGCTCGTTGACTTTGAAATTGCCATAAGTAACAACGATAAAAACCTGTTTTCGAAAATTGACGATGGCGACAATAGCGGAATTGCGGTTAAAACCAATACTAAAAAACGTCTTTTTACCCGCGAATGGACTTTAGATGCGTTTGCAAATTACCAGTTTGTTCAGGAAGATTTTAGATCTGTCGAGCGATTGTATAATATCGAATTCAACAGAGATTGGAACTTGAATGAATCACTTTTTGGTAATCAGAGTTTATTGGTTACGGGATTCAACTTTGATTTATTTGCTAAAAAACAAACCTCGAACATTGGTTTGCTTACTTATCAGTTTGAAAAATTAGACTACACCGAAAGTTATTCCGGAGCAAGACATACCACGACTGCTTTGTTCAAATTAAAAAACTGGACAATCGAAAATCAGGGCAGTTTCATGAATAGTGATGCGACAAATTCTACTTCAAAATTTATCCGAAATCAAACCAGAACCAAATATCATTTTGGCAAAAACTGGATTGGTGCCAGCATGCAACTTGAGGACAATCAGCAAAGGGATAAAGTTAGCAATCAGTTTTCGGCTTTAAGCCAAAAATTCACAGAATACGGAGCATTTATTGGTCGCGGTGACAGTACCAAAGTTTTTGTAGAACTGGGTTATTTACAACGCCGAAATGATAGTTTGCAAAACGGATTCTTGCAGCACGTAAACAATTCGCAAACTTATTATTTGAAATCGAAATTGATTCAGAATAAAACAACCGATTTAGCGGTTTATGCGAGTTATCGTAATTTAGATTTCATCAATTCATCCCGAAAAAACGAACCTTCCTTAAATTCGAGAATACTATATAATGATCGATTCTTTAACCAATTCATGCAAATAGGGTCGACTTACGAAACCAGTTCAGGTACAATTGCGCAACAGGAATTTACGTATGTAGAAGTTCCTACAGGACAAGGGGTTTACACTTGGAACGATTATAATGGTAATGGAATCCAGGAATTGGAAGAGTTTGAGATTGCCGCATTCCCGGATCAGGCCAAATTTGTTAGAATCTTTTTACCCAATCAGGTTTACATTAAAACCAATCAGAATAAATTTTCACAATCTGTTGCTCTGAATCCGCTTCAATGGCAAAATGAAACGGGTTTTAAAAAAATTGCTTCTTATTTTTACAATCAAACTTCGTTTATTATGGATCGAAAGGTAAAAAGCCAGGGCGAACGTTTAGAACTCAATCCGTTTGATTCATCTGAAGAAAATATTCTGGGATTAAATTCAAGTTTCAGAAACAGTTTATACTATAATCGCGGAAAGCAAAAGCATTCTGTTACCTATACCTATCTTATTAATAAAGGAAAAAATCTACTTTCGATAGGATCACAAAATGTTAGAAACAGTTCGAACCAATTACAATACACTCATTTGTACCAAAAAAGCTGGTTGTTTAATTTCTTTACCAAAACAATTAGCACCAACTTGGTTTCTGAAGATTTTGTCGAAAAAAACTATGATTTAAAAGGCTATCAGGTCGCACCAAAAATCAGTTATTTGTTTTCTAAAAATACCAGCTTAGATTTCTTTTACGAATTTCAGAACAAAGAAAATCAAATTGGAGATTTTGAAACTCTGATTCAAAACAGACTTGGAACTTCTTTTTCGTTTGCCGGAGAGAAAAAAGTAACCTTAAACGGAGAATTTTCTTTTTACCAAAATAAGTTTAACGGAAATGAATTTTCATCGGTAGGATTTCAGATGCTGGAAGGACTTCAGGAAGGGCAAAATTTAGTATGGAAATTGCTTTTACAAAAGAACTTAACACAGTTTCTGGATGTAAATTTAAATTATCAGGGACGAAAAAGTGAAACCGGATCAGTTGTTCATACTGGCAACGTACAGCTTCGCGCTTATTTTTAACACATTATGAAAAACGTATTCATAATTTGATTAATTTTAATTGAAATTTAAAACCGTAACCTTATGAAAAAATTATTATTACTTTGTTTTATGGTTGTTTTGTCGTCTAATTTTTATGCTCAGGAAACAGCTGTAAAAGACGCAAAAAGCAAAACTGAAACTGCTGCTAAAAAGAAAAAAGCAACTGCTGATAAAGCAGCATCAGATGCGAAAAAAGAAGCTGTAAAATCAAAAAAAGCAGCTAAAGAGGCTACCGATGCTTCGGCAGCAAGCACTGCAGCAACAAAAAAAGCAGCAGATAAAGAAGCCGCCAAAGCTAAAAGCGATGCTACAAAAGCCGCGAAAAAAGCAACTGCAGCAGGAGAAAGTGCAAAAGCCGATGCTAAAAAAGCCGATGCTAAAGCAACTGTAGCTAAAAAAGATGCCACGGCTACTAAAAAAACGGCTACTAAAACATTAAAAGAAACTACAGAGAAAGCTCCTAAAGTAGCTGATAAAGTTACCGGAGAATACAACGGGAAAAAAGTATATACCGGACCAAAAGGCGGTAAGTACTACATTAACAAAAATGGTAACAAAACGTATATTCAGGATTAGTTAAAGATACTGAGATGCTAAGACACTAAGGTGCTAAGTTTCTGAGGAGTTAAGATTAATAAAAAACCGAACTATAGTTCGGTTTTTTATTATTTAACAGGCAAAAAACTTAGCATCTTAGAGGCTTAGAAACTTAGAAGCTTAGAAGCTTAAATCAGAGTTAATAATTTAGTAATATGTACGAAATATCATAAAAAGCTTATTTCTTTATCTTCGTTTTTAAAAAGCGTTAAACTATGAGCATTGACTATTCTGCGAACAAAACAATTTTAGTTGCTCCATTAAACTGGGGATTAGGCCATGCCACAAGATGTATCCCAATTATAAAAGCGCTTCAGGAAAAAAATTTCATCCCAATTATAGCTTCTGATGGGATTGCATTGGCGTTACTACGCAAGGAATTTCCATATATACAAACACTTGAGTTGCCTTCTTACCATATTGAATATGCTAAAAATGGTAAAAACTTTAAATGGAAACTGATTAAAAGCCTGCCTAAAATGATCGTCGCAATTTTAGACGAGAAAAAAATGGTCAATCGCTGGATTAAAAAACACGGGATTGATGGTATTATTTCAGACAATCGACTGGGAGTTTTCAGTAAAAAAATTCCATCTGTATTTATGACGCATCAATTGAATGTCATGACAGGAAATACTACCTGGTTTACCAGTAAATGCCATCAATACATTATAAAAAAATACAACGAATGCTGGGTTCCCGATACTAATGAAAAGGTAAATTTAACCGGTGATTTAGGTCATCTTAAAACAAATCATCTTAATTTAAAATACATTGGTCCTTTGAGCCGAATGCGTAAAAAGGAAACGCCAAAATTGTATGATTTGATGGTGATTTTGTCCGGACCTGAACCTCAGCGCACTTATCTGGACGAAAAATTACAAAAAGAAGTGGCTAATTACCACGGTAAAGTTGTATTTGTACAAGGTATTATTGATAAAACCCAAACCAAATGGCAGGCAGGAAATGTGACGTATTACAATTTCATGAACTCAAAACAACTGGAACAAACTTTTAACGAAAGTGATTTTGTTTTATGCCGTTCGGGTTATACTACCGTAATGGATTTGGCAAAATTGGGCAAGAAAGCTTTTTTTATTCCAACTCCGGGACAATATGAGCAGGAATATCTGGCGATAAAACTTCAGGAAGAAAATCTGGTACCGTATGCATTGCAAAACGACTTTACCATTGAAGATCTTTCAAAAGTAAAGTCGTTTAAAGGTTTAACTCAGTTCAACGAAGATATCGACTGGGATTCTTTGTTTACCGTTTTCGAAGATTAGTTTAGAAATTAAACTGCGCTTGCAAGCGTAATAAATTTCCTTGCTGACGGTTGATTGGCAGCACGCTGTCTTCAAAAGTTCTGTCGGCAATGACATATTCTGCTGTAAACTCAAAAGCTTTAATTGGCTGCCATTCTATACCAATTTCATAATCTCTAACCACATAACTTCTGGCGTCTTTTTCGTATTTTTTTCCTCCGTCATAATATTGAAATTTGGCAAAAGGATATATATGTTGCTTTTTGATATCTAATTTATAATTCAGTAAAACATAACCTCCGTTTAAGTCTGTTTCGTCAACAGTATTAGTTACCGTATTGTATCGCGGTCCTGTACCAATATTATATTCTGTCTGGATTCCGAAAGGTCTTGGATATAAAACGAAAGTCGCTCCTACCCTTTGATCCTTTACATATTGAGGATCATTTACTTTTACTCCCGGTGAAATTTCGCCGGTAAAAGCCCACTTTCCTGTATAAGCCTGAATTCCGGGTTCGATAATCTGGCTGCCTATTACAAAAGGATATGTTGCTCTTGCGACAACATTCAAATCTCTGTTACCATCAAGTTTATTCGCTATTTGCCCATTGTAAACTCCAAAGGCAAAAACACCATAATCACCTGAACCTTTAAAACCATCTTTTACCAACATGGCAAAACGCTCTCTGATTTCGGCCGGAGCCCAATAAAAGAATATTCCTAAATCACGTTCGTTTAATATCGCGCTATTCATCGCATCATTACGGTCTAATGCTAAGCGTACAGAACTTGACTGCATGTTTTCGAAACCATACGGAATCTTACTTTGCCCTACACGAACTCTATATTCCTTTTTCTTATCAAAAGAAAGGTCGAAATACAAATCACGAATCTGGACAAAATTCTGGATTCCTGTGCTTGGCGAACTGGCAAAATCAGGCTGAAAATAGAAAAACACATTAGGATGTACTTGTCCTGAAAATACTAAGCGTGCGCGACGAATAAACAATCCGTTGTTTGCTTTTGCATCCGGATCTGTAGAGGTTGTTCCCCATGATTTATCGCACTGATCGCAGGAAACTTTATCATTTGTAGAGAAAAGACCATTGTATCGTATTTGTGCATAACCTCTTAAGGAGATTCTGTCATACCAGTGTTCTTCGACTCCTCCGCCAGATTTAGTATCTGGAAGTTTTGCTTTGTTGATAGAATCTAAAATACGCATTACTTCGTTTTTTACATCCTGTTTATTTAAATCCTGAGCATTTGCTGTAAAATTTAACAGCAATAAAACGGCAACCAATTTTCTTTTTATCATCCTTTCTCTAATATCCCTTAGTTTCAGGGTACAAAGATGTGGCATCAATGTTAAGAAATCATTAACAGGATGTTACTATAATAAAAATTTAATGTTACGAAGTTTTTCCGTAGTTTGATTAATTGTTAAAACGTCATGTTTTACAGCAGTCCGCTTCAATCAGCTTACAATTATTTAACTTCTGCTTTTATGGTTTTATGCGCTTTTTCGAGGGTAAAAGAGAATTCAGATCCAATACCGAATTCACTTTCTACATATACTTTCTCTTTATGCGCTTCGATAATATGTTTTACAATCGCTAATCCCAGACCAGAACCACCTTCTGAACGGGTTCCGCTTTTATCGACTCTGTAAAAACGCTCAAAAAGTCTTGGGATATTTTGTTTTTCAACTCCTTCTCCGTTATCACTAATTCTGATTAAAACTTTTTTCTTGGTTAAGTTTACAACACCAACTTCGGTTAAACCTCCATCTTTACCATACTTAATAGAATTGACGATCAGGTTCTCTAAAACTTGCTGAATCCTGTCCTGGTCTCCGCGAATAATAACTGACTGCACATTTTTACTTTCAAAAGCCAGTTTAATTTTCTTTTTGTCAGCTTTCATTTCCAACAAATCAAAAACATTCTGAATCAGTTCGACAATATTAAAATCAGTCATATTCAAATCCAGGTCTCCGGATTCCAGTTTGGTAATCATGTCCAAATCTTCTACTATATATATAAGGCGTTCTACTCCTTTTTCGGCACGTTTTAAATATTTTTTTCTAATGGTTTTATCATCCATGGCGCCATCCAATAAAGTCGAAACATAACCCTGAACAGTAAACAAAGGTGTTTTAAGTTCGTGCGAAACGTTTCCTAAAAACTCTCTGCGGTATTGTTCACGAATTTCGAGCATTTCGATTTCCAGCTTTTTGTCGGTAGCAAACTTTTTCACTTCGCGTGAAAGGGTTTCCATATCTGTAGTAATGGGCTGATTGATAAGTGTTGTAGATTCTAATAAAGAAACCTCATCGTAGATTTTCTTTACTCGTCTGTAAATAAAACGTTCTACACGATATTGCAATACCAAAAAGGAGAAAATATAAATTGAAATAATAAAGATTATCCCAAATGCAACCTGGTGTTTCAGCTGATTTTTATAAAATAAATTCATCAGAATCAGCACAAATCCTGTCCCGAAAAGACTGATATATAATGCCGACTTTACAGCAAATTTGTATGTTTTTTTAAAATTAATTTTCATTGATATTATTAACCGTTAACAGATTATATTTTTACCATATAAGTTATATAAGTTCATTTAAAGTAAAGCGTAATTGTATCATTACATTAAGAACTTAAAAAAAGAAATCTTTGTCAAAGTTTTGAACTTTGGCAAAGATAAACTTCGATTCTAAAAGTATGTATACTATATTTTAAATGAACTTATATTGGGTTCATTTTATGCAATTCGAATCGTTTAAATCTTCAGCAAAATCACTTAGAAACATAGTTCCTTAGTAACTTAGCCTCTTAAAAAAATTAAACTTCAAATTTATAACCAACACCTTTGATGGTTTTAAAAAGGTCTTCTCCTATTTTTTCGCGCAGTTTTCTGATGTGAACATCGATTGTTCTTCCTCCAACTACAACTTCATTACCCCAAACTTTATCCAGGATTTCGTCTCTTTTAAAAACTTTCCCGGGTTTTGAAGCCAATAAATAAAATAATTCGAATTCTTTTCTTGGTAAAGCAATTTCTACATTGCCTTTTATGATCTTGTATTCCTCACGGTTAATCTCGATTCCGCCAACATTTAAGGTATCGCTAACAACTTCTTGTTCTTTTAACCTTCTTAACAAAGCCTTTACTTTGCTTACCAATAATTTTGGTTTTATTGGTTTGGTGATATAGTCATCTGCACCTGCATCAAAACCAGCAACTTGTGAGTAATCTTCGCTTCTGGCTGTCAAGAATGTTATGATAACATTATTTAATTCCGGGATTTTTCTGATGTGTTCGCAAGCTTCCATTCCATCCATTTCGGCCATCATTACATCCATAATAATTAGGTCCGGCAATTCTTTCTGAGCCTTTGCTATCGCTTCTTTTCCATTTGAAGCAGTAACAATCTGGTAGCCTTCCTGAGCAAGGTTATAGCCAACGATTTCTAAGATATCTGGTTCATCGTCAACTAATAAAATCTTGGTTTGTGTTTTTTTCATAAATAGCAAAAATTGAGATTTTTACATCAAATTTTCTTCATTAAACATTCGATGTTTTTTATTTCACAGCGTAAATATACTAACAAAATAACCGTTAAAAATTGCGGTTAACGGTAATTTAATCTGGTAACAATTTGATAATCTACAAGACACAAAAACATAACAAGCGCCTAACATGAACTTTACACAGCGTTTCTTTCTTTGCACAAAAATAAATCAAACACAACACAAAAATGAAATTCAATTTAAAATTTCTATTAATCACATTATTTATTTGTACGATTTCGGTCGCTCAAAACAAAGGTACGATTTCTGGTGTATTAACCGACAAAGAAACCAATAATCAACCTTTACCTTTCGCAAATGTTTTAGTAAAAGGGACTAACACAAGCGCGAACACTGACATTGACGGAAAATATTCGTTAAGTGTAAATCCGGGAAATTATATCGTTATTTTTAGTTTCGTTGGATATGAATCTGTAGAACAACCAGTAATTGTTAAAGCAAATGAGACTATTACTGTAAATCAGGTGCTTTCATCTGGAGGTTATACTCTAAAAGATGTTGTTGTAAAATCTACTGCTAACAGAGAAAAAGAAACGGCCTTATTACTGGACCAAAAAAATGCTGTTGTAATTAAACAAAGTATTGGTGCACAGGAAATGTCCCGAAAAGGAGTTAGCGACGTCGAGGAAGGTTTGACTAAAATAACAGGAATCACTAAAGTAGACGGAAGAGGTTTATTCGTAAGAGGTCTGGAAGATCGTTACAATAGTCTCTTACTTAATGATTTGGCTGTTCCATCAAACAATCCATTTAAAAAAATCATTCCTTTAGATATTTTTCCAACGGATATTGTAAGCGTTTTAGAAACATACAAAACTTTCAATCCTAACTTATACGGCGATTTTGCAGGAGCTACTTTTAATATCGTAACAACTGCTACTGGAAAAAGTCAAACAAAAATTAATTTTGGAGCTGGTTATACTGTCAATAATAACCTTAAAAAGTTCCTTATTTCCCGAGATGCAACTTCAACATCTGATTTCTTCGGATTTTCTGGCAACGAAAGAGATTTACCGTCTGCATTGACCAAAACTCCAAGTAACCAGACATTAACTACAGACCAGGCCGCAAACGGATTTGGTTCAGGATTTGACGTTAAAAGCGATGTAGCTCCTTTGAATACAAGTTTTGGAGTTACTCATTCAGAAAAATTCAATGTAGGCAAAAAACAAAACGTATTTCAATATTTGATATCACTTAACTACGAGAATAAATATCAAATTAGAAGTGGAGCTGATAGAATTTTCAATACTGCGCAAGGAAACTATGACAATGATTTAACTACAACACAGTATAAATTTATCACAAATTCATCTGCATTATTAGGTTTAACTTATAAAACAAAAAGACTTTCTCTTACATCAAACACGATCTATCTAAAATCGACAGAAAATTTGATACAAGATCAGTTAGGTTATACAAATTCTAATGCAGCCCAAACAAATGGTTTTATAAGAATGAATCAATTGCAAGAGTCTACTTTTTTTAATACACAATTGTTTGGTAATTATAAAATAACCGAAGATGAAAGACACACCATAAAATCTGGTATCTCATTCTCTACAACACAATATGAACTTCCTGACAGAAAATCTTTCAAAGGTATTCAAATGGATGACAATACAACTTCAATATCCTATACTGGAAACAGTATAACCAGACAATATCTTGATTTTAAAGGTGACCAACACATCTCTGGTTTACTAGAATATGGTTGGAAATTTGGAAATGAAGATCTAAGCAAATCGCACAAACTTACAGCGGGATATAGCGGTTATATGAACAAAATGGGATCTGAATTTAGATTTTTGGTATCACAAAATCTAAACTCAAATAGTGCTACTTTCCCAACTAATACTCCTGATGCTACTTTAAAAAACGAAATTTTAAACGACAATTTCACTTATAGAGAAGGAACAAACTCAACTTACAAAGCAATGCTGGAAGAGTTTATTAATGCTGGATACTTAGATTTAGCCTTAAAATTTTCTGAAAAATTTGAATTGAACGTAGGCGCAAGAGTTGAACAAACTCATAGAGAAACAAAATACAAGTCAACAGGAAGTTTTGAAGATCCGTACCAAATAATAACTACTGATAAAACAGATATTTTACCATCTGTAAATACAAAATACATTATAAATGAGAATTCAAACTTAAGATTTGCAGCTTCAAAAACAATTACAAGACCTGTAATTATGGAGTCTTACCCTCTTGAGTTTGTAAATCCTGATGGTACTATAGAAAGAGGTAATGAATTTTTGACCAATAGTGCTAACTATAACTTTGATTTAAAATACGAATTGTTCCCAACCAGTAAAGAATTAATCTCTGCTACAATTTTTACTAAAATGATAGACAATCCTATCGAGAGATTATTTACAAACTCAGCAGGAAGTGGTGGACAAATTATAACATATGGTAATTCTAATAAAGCTTTACTATATGGTGCTGAATTCGAATTCTTATTTCAATTAGAAAGAATTTCAAAATCATTATCTAATTTCTCTTTAGGAGCTAATGCAGCATTAATGGATACAAAAGTAACTATCGAAAAAACTTTTGAAAATGGAGTTAATAATCCTGAAACTATTGCAGTTGATAATAATCCATCCAGAAAACTACAAGGAGCCTCTCCCTGGATCCTAAATGCTGATCTTAGATACGATTCTGAATTTAGTGAAAAATGGAAAAGCTCTATGACTATGGTTTACAATCTTTATAGTAAAAGAATCTATGCTGTAGGTACAAATGGACTAGATAATTATTATGAAATGCCGTTTGGTAAGCTTGATTTCATCTGGCAAAACAAAATTTCAGACAAATTTGATGTTAAATTTTCTATAGATAATATATTAAACCCGGCTTATAAAATACAAATGGGTGACAAAAGCAGAATCGAAATAACCGAAACCGATCTAACAGTGAGAGAATACAAAAAAGGAGTTGGTTTCTCTATGAACATATCTTATACATTCTAAAAAAACACTTAACAATTACCAAACACAAACTTAAAGAGCAGGTGTTAATTTCATAACATTCTCTTAAATAGATTAGAAGAGACTCGGATTAAATTTGTTGAAGATTGAAATAAATAAAACAAACACAAAACTTATGAAAAAATTAGTATTCTGCTTAGCAGTTTTAGGAAGTATCTTTACAGGATGCTCATCAAGTGACGACAATAACGATACACCGGTAAAACAACCAGTAACAGGAGAAATCTCTGCAAACATTACAGCAAATAAAACTTACGCATACGGTAACTATACATTAAAAGGAATGGTTAAAGTTAGCGAAGGTGTAACTCTTACTTTCGAACCTGGATGTACAATTACAGCTGACAAATCTACAGGAGAAAATGGTCTTATTATATTAAAAGGAGGAAAACTAATCGCTAACGGTACGGCTGATGCTCCAATCGTTTTCACTGAAAAATCAAAAGTAGGTGGTTCTTGGGCTGGTATCATTATGTACGGAGATGCTCCAATTGTAAACTCAGCAACTGCTCCTGCTCCACAAACAGCAGTTTCAGAAGATGGTTTAAACTTAACATACGGAGGTTCAAATGCAGCACACAATGGTGGTTCATTGAAATATGTAAGAGTTGAATATGCTGGACAAGTAATTACAAGTAACAGTAAAGAAAATAATGGATTCTCATTCTACTCTGTTGGATCAGGAACTGTATTAGATCACTTGGTTGCTTACAAAGGTAATGATGATGGTTTTGAATTTTACGGAGGAACAGCAAGCTTAACAAACTCAATCTCTTACGGTAATACTGATGACTCTTTTGACTGGCAAGACGGATGGAGAGGTCAAGAAAACTCAAACTGGTATGCATACCAAACAGGTGTTGCTAACTACGGTATCGAAGTAGAAGCTAAAAGTGTTGACAATGCATTCTGGCCAAAAGTTACTGGTATCACTCTTAGAAGAGCTGCTGGTACAACTACAGAAGCACAAAACGAAATTCAATTGGACGCTATCCAATTTAAAAAAGAAGGAAATGGTGATTACAACAACATCGTAATAGATGGTTATGTTAGCCAAACTACTCCAAAAGCTTACGAAGGTGGTGTGATTCAAATATTAGACAAAGCTACTTATGATCACCAAGTTGCTGCTGGTAAAATCAAATTAACTAACGTGAAAATCACTAATTCTCCTCTTACTTTCATTTCAGGAGTTCCTGCTTCATTCACAGTAACTGCAGCTAGTTTTGTTCCTGCAACAAACTGGACAGTTAGTACTACTGCTACCGGAGCTGTTTTAACTGGTGGTGCATGGGCTACAGTTGATGGTGTAAACTTATTAGCAAAACTATAAGTTATTAGTAATCATATAAATGTTAAAAACATCCTAAATTTTTAGGATGTTTTTTTTTGGCGTGCTTTTTGTAATTTTTTTTGTATATTTACGGTAATCAAAAAAATGCGATGGCAAAAAACTACTTTTATATTACATTCTTATTGGCTTTTTTCTTTACTATAAGTGTCTCGGCACAAGATAGTAAGCAATTACCAAAACCTCAAAGTGCAAGCAACATTGAGGGCTTAAGCTTGTACCCTAATCCCGTTAGTAACGGAAAAGTATACATCTCGTCTAAAAATGATTTAGAAAAAGAGATTATAATTTTTGACGTTTTAGGCAAAAAAGTACTTCAGACGCATTTAAGTTCAAAAGAATTAAATGTATCAGAACTGGTTCCCGGTGTCTACATCATTAAAATAAGTGAAGAAAATGCTTCTGCAACAAGAAAGCTCATTATTCGATAAGTTATAAAAAAAGCTCCTGAAAAGGAGCTTTTTTAGTTTTCAGTCACAGTCACAGTTTCACAACATACCAAAAACTCCAACTGAAAACCGCGACTAAAAACTAAAAACAATATCTTTGCACAAAAAAAGTTTTGATTACAGCCAACGATATATTTACGATTTCGAGTCAGAAACAATTTGAAAAGATAGCTTTAAAAGTGTTTCGTTTTCAACATGAGAATAACGTCGTATATCGTGATTTCTGCGATTTCCTAAAAGTCAATCCACAACAGGTAAAATCATTGCAACAAATTCCATTTTTACCTATTCAGTTTTTCAAAAGTCATAATGTAGTTTCTAATAACGATCCGGCTCAGGTTACTTTTACCAGCAGCGGAACAACTGGAATGATTACAAGCCGACATATAGTGACCGATATTTCCCTATATGAGGAAAGTTACCGCAATGGATTTTCGCAGTTTTATGGCAATATCGAAGATTATGTTGTTTTAGCCCTTTTACCGTCTTATCTCGAACGCGATGGCTCTTCGTTAATTTATATGGTCGAAGATCTTATAAAGTTATCCAATCAGCCTGAAAGCGGATTTTATTTACACAATCACGACGACTTAATTAAAAAACTCACAGCTCTTGACGAATCCGGTCAAAATGTTATTTTAATTGGGGTTACTTATGCCTTATTGGATTTGATTGAAAAGCATCAATTCAACCTTCAGAACACCATAATTATGGAAACTGGAGGAATGAAAGGCAGACGTAAAGAAATGATTCGCGAAGAATTGCACGAGATTCTTTGCAAAGGTTTTGGCGTTTCGGCAATTCATTCAGAATATGGCATGACTGAACTTTTAGGACAAGCGTATTCTCTAGGCGAAGGCGTATTCGAATGTCCGTCATGGATGAATATTTTGATTCGTGATCCGGAAGATGCTCTCACTTACGTGAAAGATGGAAAAACAGGTGGAATAAACGTTATTGATTTAGCCAATATTAACTCTTGCTCTTTTATAGCTACGCAGGATTTGGGCAAAAAAAATCCCAACAACTCTTTCGAGGTATTGGGACGTTTTGATAATTCGGATATTCGTGGTTGTAATTTGATGGTTTTATAATTTAGGACTTTTTTCGTCTCTTATTCTGATATTCTCGAATTCAATTTGACAACTTACAATACTGTTTTCGAAATAATTACAACCCCCTAAAAATAGATTTTAAAACAAATTTCACTTTCGTTTTAATAGAAAGAATTTTAAAATAACGATACTGTTCTTTCAAAATAAAAAACATGAATTTTAATTTATGAGAAGATAATCTTTTGAAATAGAAATCAATATTCTGATTAATTGTTTTTTGAATTAATTCTTTATCAAAAAAATGATTTTCATTCTGAAAAGCCTCAAACTTATGAACAGCAAATAGTGTTTTTTCTAACTCTTTATATCCTTCAGCCCGGCCAATTTGCAATCCTTTTTTCAAATATTTTAATTCATCATCATCACTTTCAAATCCAATATTTTTCAAATACTTCAATTGTATAGAATTCTTTACTCCTTCATAATCAACTGCAATTGTATCACTAATATTATTATCGTGTAATCTATATTTAACTAAAGGTTTTTGGATATTGTAAAGATTGTGTTTCATTATAATCCTGGTCCACAACTCATAATCTTCCATTGGGACAAATTCTGGATTAAAAACGTTCGATAAAAAGACTTTCTTACGTGCTAAAACTGTGGAATTACCTATATAATTTTCATAAATAAAAGCTAGTTTCAATTCTTCATTATGCTCTTTAATATAAGCCTGTTCATAATTAATGTTTTTCCCAAACCGCAACCAAAATCCTCCGCATAAATCAATAGTTGAGTTATTCTTGAGAAAATTCACCTGCACTTCAAGACGGTCTTCAAAACAAATATCATCAGCATCAATAAAACCTATATAATCTCCTTTTGCTTTTGTTATTCCAAAATTTCTAACAATCGCTGGCTTTTGATTTTCCTCAAAACTATAAACTTTTATCCTGGAATCTATTTCCTGATATTCTTTTAAAATAACTAAACTATCATCTTTAGAATTATCATTTACAGCAATTAATTCCCAATTAGAATATGTTTGTTTTATTATGCTATCGATAGCTTCTCTTATAAATTTTTCAGCATTATAAACAGGCATTACTAAGGTAACCAAACCATTCATTTTAGTTAATTCATCCAATTTATATCTTTTAAAATTTTATTTAACTCTAATAACAAAATAATTCTTCTTACCACTTTGCAATAATACAAACTGATTGTTGATCAAATCATTTGGAGTCAATACAAAATCTTCTTTTATTTTTTCTCTGTTTACCGAGATTGAGTTTGCTGTTAATGCACGTCTCGCTTCTCCGTTTGATTTAAAGAAGCCCGTTTTTTCATTTAAAACAGTAACAATATCCAATCCGTTTTCTAAATCCGCTTTTGCGATTTCAGCTTGAGGAACACCGTCAAAAACTTCTAAAAAAGTAGTTTCATCTAATTTCTTCAAATCGTCTGCAGTAGAATTTCCGAACAAAATATTCGAAGCCTGAATTGCTTTTTCTAATTCTTCTTCAGAGTGAACAAAAATTGTGATTTCTTCAGCCAGTTTCTTTTGTAAAACTCTTAAATGCGGAGCAGTTTTATGCTCTTCGATCAAAGCATCAATCGTTTCTTTATCTAAAAAAGTAAAGATTTTAATGTATTTTTCAGCATCAACATCAGTAGAATTTACCCAAAATTGGTAAAATTTATATACCGAAGTTTTATCGGCATCTAACCAAACATTTCCACCTTCAGATTTCCCGAATTTAGAACCGTCTGCTTTTGTAATTAGTGGAGTTGTAAGAGCAAAAGCTTTTGCATTCTCTCCTCCCATTCTGCGCACTAATTCTGTACCTGTGGTGATATTTCCCCATTGATCAGAACCTCCCATTTGCAGAACGCAATTGTTGTTTTTATATAAATGATAAAAATCGTATCCCTGAATTAATTGATAAGTAAACTCTGTAAAAGACATTCCTTCGCCTTCTCCGGCAAATCTCTTTTTTACTGAATCCTTCGCCATCATATAATTTACCGTGATACGTTTTCCAACTTCACGGGCAAAATCAATAAACGAGAATTCCTTCATCCAGTCATAGTTGTTTACCATAACCGGAGCATTTGCTTCTTTTGAATTAAAGTCTAAGAAACGAGACAAGACACTTTTTATTCCCGCAACATTTTTAGCCAAAGTTTCTTCGTTCAACAAATTTCTTTCGTCAGATTTCCCAGATGGATCACCAATCATTCCGGTTGCACCACCTACAAGGGCGATAGCTTTATGACCAGTTCTGTTTAAGTGAACCAATAAAATAATCTGAACCATGCTACCAATATGTAGCGAATCTGCCGTTGGATCAAAACCTATATATGCCGTTGTTACCTCTTTAAGCAATTGTTCTTCCGTTCCTGGCATGCTATCATGATATAACCCTCGCCACTTTAATTCTTCAACTAGATTCTTCATTTTTAAAATAATTTGTGCAAATATAACGATTGTGAATTGAAAGCTCAAAAATGAATTGAGAGACAATCTTAAAATCGAGTCAAATTATACCGTAAAATCCTTATTTACGTAAATAAGACGAAATAGTAAAAAGCGTTACTATGAAAAAACATAAGATACTAAAACATAAAAAATAAATCTTAGCCAGATCATTATCCGAATCTGATAAGTGAATAAGCAAAAACAACATAAAACATGCTGCTCCCAAAAACCACAATACCACCCTTCTCCTTTTTACATCAAATTTTGTCATTTTGCATAATTCTTATTAATTAAACATAATCACTTAATATCAAACAAATTAAAACGAATACAAAAGTAATATTTTTCTTTCTTTTTAAAACGTTTTAAATAAAATATTATACAACTTTTCGAATCAATTAAAAGAAATAATTTCGAAATAGTAAATCATTCAATATCTTTACAAAATGGTATTAGTAACTGGAGGAACAGGTTTAGTAGGCTCGCATTTATTGCTTCATTTAATTGAAAATGGAGAAAATGTCCGGGCTATTTATCGAAACCAAAACAACATTCAAAAAACTAAATCGGTTTTTGATTTATATAAAAAGGGAGATTTATTCGAAGAAATCAATTGGCTTGAAGCCGATATTCTTGATGTTCCTTCGCTGGAAACTGCTTTTATCGATATTGACTACGTTTACCACTGTGCCGCTTTTATCTCTTTTGATCCTAAAGACGAAGAATCACTTCGAAAAACGAATATCGAAGGAACAGCCAATATGGTTAATTTCTCTATTGCCAAAGGAATAAAGAAATTCTGTTTTGTAAGTTCTATTGCCGCTTTAGGAGATATTGCACCGCACGAAACTTATATTACAGAAGAAACAGACTGGAATCCTGAGAAACCCCACAGCGATTATGCGATTTCTAAATATGGTGCCGAAATGGAAGTTTGGCGCGCACTTCAGGAAGGCCTTGATGTTATTATTATAAATCCCGGGGTAATTTTAGGACCAATTGCAGCAACAAAAATCTTCGACGAGGGAAGTGTAGAATTGTACCGAAAAGTAGCCAACGGACTTTCATTTTATACACTTGGAAGTACTGGTTTCATCGCAATAAATGATGTAGTTCGAATTGCACATGAATTAATGAAAAGCGGCATCAAAAACGAGCGTTTTACTTTAATTGCTGACAATATTGTTTTTCAGGATATTCTAAACACAATTGCTGATACTTTAAAAGTAAAAAGACCCAAAACTCATGCTAAGCCATTATTGATGAATTTTCTTTGGATGGCAGATCTGGCATTCTCTACTCTGTTTTTTCAAAAGAGACGCCTTACCAAAGCAACTGCAAAAGCTTCTTATTCTAAGAATCTGTACTCGAATGAAAAAATAAAAACCGCTCTGGGAACGGTTTTTTTAGATGTACATCAATATGTAAAAGGCGCTTAGTTCTAAAAAACTATCTCTTTTTTCTTGATTGTATTAATTGTTTTATCGAATCGATAGTGGCTTGCTGTTTCAAAGGTTTCTTAACCGCTTCTTTAATCGAATCTTTTTCTTTCTTTTTCTTGTCTTTAGCTGCTTTTTTATCTTCGATTTTCATGATCGAATCTGTAGCTCTTTGGTTTACTGCCAATCGTTTGCTCACTTCGTCGAACATTTCTTTGTAAGCTTCATAATCGGTTGCGTAATACATATTGCTTTGCGCAAACTGCAGGCTATCGACCTTAAACTTTCTTAAAATAAATTTTACAGGATCTGTTTCAACTGAGTCCAGCGAGATTGGATTTTGATATTTCATTGCATCCAAAAGAGACAAATCATACATAATATCAATCATCTTTTCTTTCTCGATAAGTTTTGCGGGTTGTTTGACCAACTCTTTTTTACAACTTACAGAAAGAAACAAAACCAATATTATTACTATACAATTCTTCATTTCAGCTTTTTATCTATCAAACAATAATCTTTTTCCGTTGCGAAGGTCTTTTACTTTAAAATTATTATAAACCAGTTCCCCATTCACGAAAGTGTGAGTAATTCTTGATTTAAAAGTATAATTTTCAAAAGGCGACCATCCGCATTTTGCCAGGATATTTTCCGGTTTTACACTCCATGGCAAACTTGGATTTACAATAACCAAATCGGCAAAATAACCTTCTTTTATAAAACCTCTTTTTTCGATTTTGAAAATTTTAGCCGGATTGTGGCACATTTTCTCTACGATTTTTTCTACACTAATTTTTCCTTGGTGATGCGCTTCGAACATTGCCACAACAGCATGTTGTACAAGCGGCCCTCCGGAAGGTGCATTTAGATAAGATTGCATTTTTTCTTCTTTTGTATGAGGCGCATGATCTGTAGCAATTACATCAATACGGCCGTCGTTTAAAGCTTTCCAAAGTTCTGCTCTGTCCTGGGCAGTTTTTACAGCAGGATTCCATTTGATGAAATTTCCTTTTGTTTTATAATCTTCATCGGTAAACCAAAGATGATGTACACAAACCTCAGCAGTAATTTTTTTATCTTCTAATGGAATTTTATTCGTAAACAATTCCATCTCTTTCGCAGTCGAAAGGTGAAAGATATGCAAACGAGCTCCGGTTTTCTTTGCCAAAGCGACAGCTTTTGATGATGAAATATAACAAGCCTCGGCACTACGAATCAAATGGTGCGCCGTTACCGGAACATCATCGCCATATTGCTCTTTAAAAGCAGCAAGATTATTCTGAATTGTTGTTTCGTCTTCGCAATGCACCGCAATTAACATGGGTGTGCTTGAGAATATTTTTTCTAAAGTCGCTTCGTTATCTACCAACATGTTTCCGGTAGACGAACCTAAGAAAATCTTGATTCCGGCAACATTTTTTGGGTTGGTTTTTAAAACTTCTTCCAGATTATCATTAGTTGCACCCATCATAAACGAATAATTCGCAAATGATTTTACGGCAGCAATTTGATATTTATCTTCTAAAATTTCCTGAGTTACTGCATTAGGAACTGTATTAGGCTGTTCGATAAAAGAAGTAATTCCTCCCGCAACCGCAGCTCTCGATTCTGATTCGATATCACCTTTATGCGTTAATCCCGGCTCTCTAAAATGCACCTGATCATCGATTGCACCAGGAATCAAATAACTTCCTTCGGCATCTATCACTTTACAATCGGATGATTTTAGACTGATACTGTCTGCTACCTCAACGATCAAGTCGTTTTCGATCAGGACATCACCTTCAAAAATAGATCCTTCGTTTACAATTTTAGCATTCTTTATTAAAATCCTGTTTATCGCCATTGTGGTATTATAAGGTATTGAATAATTTTTTTAATCTTAGCGAAATTACACCAAGAATAGCTTCTTTGATAATGGCATTGCTCATTTTCGAAACTCCTTTTGTTCTGTCTGTAAAGATAATAGGAACCTCAGTAATTTCAAATTTAGCACAATAGGTTCTGTATTTCATTTCGATCTGAAAAGCATAACCCACAAATTTTATTTTGTTAAGATTGATTTTTTCCAAAACCTCTCTTTTATAGCAAACAAAACCTGCCGTGGCATCATGAATTTTCATTCCGGTAATAAACTTCACGTAAACAGAGGCAAAATAAGACATTAAAACACGGCTCAATGGCCAGTTTACCACATTGACACCTGTTACATAACGAGAACCAATAGCCAGATCTGCTCCGCCAAAATGGCAAGCATCAAATAATTTTTCAAGATCATTGGGGTTGTGAGAAAAATCAGCGTCCATCTCAAAAATGTAATCGTATTTGCGCTCTAAAGCCCATTTGAAACCGTGAACATAAGCAGTTCCTAAACCTGATTTTTTGGCTCTTTTTTCTAAAAACAGCCTGTCAGGAAATTCTTCCTGCAACGCAATTACCTTATTGGCCGTAAAATCGGGCGAATTATCATCAATAATCAAGAGATGAAAGGGTTTGTGTTGTGAGAGTACAGCTCTAACTATACTTTCAATATTTTCGATTTCGTTGTAAGTGGGGATTATGACAATACAATCATTCATTTTTCTGCGTAAATTTCCTCGCAAAAGTAAACTTTTTATGGCATTTGATTCATAATAAATATATAATAAAAGTATTGAGACAAAAAATTACTAATTTTGTGTCGTTATGATTGAACAACTTCACCCTCGAATTATCGAAAACAAAGACTGGGCGACACTTTTATTTGTGTTGACCTTTGCTGTTGTTGCTATGACTAAATCAGCTTATGAAACCAGATTTAGCGAATTCAGCAAGCTTATTTTCTCAGACAAATACGCCAAAATTTATCGTGATAACAATCACCTGAAAAGCAGTTTTACTGTTGGTTTGTTTTTTGTACAGGTTATTTCGTATGCTTTTTTCATTCAGTTGACGATGCATATTTTTTCAGAAGATCCTAAAACGGGAACGTATAGCATTCTAAAAACCGACTGGATCCTGTTTATTCAGATCGCTACATTTTTACTTTATTTTATTCTGGCGAAGTTTTTAATCGAAAAAATTGTTGCAACTTCATTCAACATCGAGGAGTTTGCCGACCTTTTTAACTTACAAAAAGTTACTTACAGAACTTATATTGGCGTTTTAGTGCTTCCTATTAATGCTATTTTGTTTTATTATGACAATATTCCTAAAATTATACCGTTGGCAATCATAGGTATTTCGCTATGTATCAGTCTCTACTCATATTTTATTTCAATAAAAACGTATCAAAACGTAATAATCAGCAAGTTATTTTATTTTATTTTATATCTTTGCGCTCTTGAAATAGCACCTTATTATTTTCTCTATTACTGGATTACAAAAGTAAGTGCTTAGAAAAAGTTTACAATATGAAAGTGAAAACAATTTTGGTGTCACAGCCTGAACCTAAAGTGGAAAATTCTCCTTACTTTGAGCTCCAACAAAAACACAAAATAAAAATTGATTTCAGACCATTTATTCATGTGGAGGGGGTTAATGCAAAAGAGATCCGATTACAAAAAATCGATCTTAATCATTATACTGCTATAATTTTGACAAGCCGTAATGCGGTGGATCACTTTTTTAGAGTAGCAGATGAAATGCGTTATAAAGTTCCTGAAGGATTGAAATATTTCTGCCAATCTGAAGCTGTTGCATTTTACCTGCAAAAGTATGTTGTGTATAGAAAACGTAAAATTTACGTTGGAGCAAAAGATTTTGCAGACTTATCACCTCTTATCAAAAAGTACAAAGACGAAAAATTCTTGTTGCCAGCATCTGATCAATTGAATGCTGACGCTCCTATAACGTTAAACAATCTAAAAGTAGACTGGGCACAAGCTGTTTTTTACAAAACGGTAATGAGCGACTTATCTGATCTTGCAGATGTTTATTATGATGTTTTGGCATTTTTTAGTCCAACCGGAATTAAATCATTATTTAAAAACTTCCCGGACTTTAAGCAAAACGATACCAGAATCGCAGTTTTTGGAAGCACAACTCAAAAAGAAGCTCTTGATCATGGTTTAAGAATCGATATTCTTGCTCCAACTCCTGAAACTCCTTCTATGACAATGGCTTTAGAAAAATACATCGCAGAAGCAAACAAAGGAAAATAATTCCTTCAAAATATTTAATTCTTAAAATTCCAAATTCCAACTTTAATGCTGGGATTTGGAATTTTTCTTTTTAGACCGGTTTCAACATAAACACCGGTTTCAGCCGTTGGGACGCAATCCATTATCTCCCCGTGGTTGAAACCACGGGCTATGTTTTGGAATTTGATGCCATAGCTTCAGCATAAAAAATTGGAATTTTTCTTTTTACATCATTTTAACTACATTTGATTTCTATTCTAAACCCAAATCACATTAAATAGTTTCAAATTATAAGTTATGAAAATCAACTCCCTTTTAATCGAAATTGATGGTATCGACAAAGAAATTCTTAGATACCTTATGGACGATGCCCGAAAACCTATTTTACAAATCGCCAATAAAATAGGCATTTCAGGAGCTGCGATTCATCAGCGTTTAAAAAAACTGGAACAATCGGGAGTAATATCAGGTTCTAAATTTACGGTCAACCCAAAAGTTCTGGGTTATAACACAATGGCTTTCATTGGTGTTTATCTGGATAAAGCTTCAAGAAACTCCGAAGCCGTAAAAGATTTAAAAAAGATTCCTGAAGTTTTAGAATGTCATTATACAACTGGAAACTGGTCTGTTTTAATCAAAATCATTTGTCGCGACAACGAACATTTAATGCAGCTTTTAAACACTAAAATTCAGGCTATAGAAGGTGTTTCAAGAACCGAAACGTTTATTTCGCTGGATCAACAAATTGACAGACAAATTCAACTTTAAAGAAAGAAATTCCAATATAAAAAAATCCAAATTCCAATTCGAAATGAGAAGTTGGAATTCTACATCTAGTAAATCCGACAGGTTTTAAAAACCTGTCGGGTTAAACCGCGATTATAAATTAGGCAATGTATCAATTTGATAATAAGATAATTTACAAAACTTTATGACAAACATTAGACCCGAGATTAAAACTATCCTGTTTTTTATATTTTACTTTGTAATAGCATTCATTGCAGAGAAAACAAGCCCAAGCGGTGTTTGTACACCAGGATTTGGCTTTTTATTGTTTTTACTTTCAATACCAGTCAGTATAATTTATTCTTTAATCCTTTATTACAAATATTATAAATCAGAGAACAAACAATACCTAAACTCCATTTATATTATATCCGGAATTTGGGTTTTACTATTTATCTTTCTAAGCTTCAGCAATTCATAAAACAAAAACCCGACAAGCTTTTAGACCTGTCGGGTTTTTGTTTATTTCCAATTTTGGAATTTGGAATTTAAAAAATTGGAATTTTAATTTTTAGTTCCTTCTGCTTCCGGAATAAATCGAGATATAGTACAGTAACGTTGCAATAGATCCTATAGCCGCTACAACATACGTTCTTGCAGCCCATTTTAAAGCGTCTTTTGCTCCTGCCTGTTCTTCCTGTGTCAGCATATGTTTATTTTCTAACCAGGCAAGCGCTCTGTTACTGGCATCATATTCTACAGGCAAAGTTATAATAGTAAACAATGTTGTTGCGGCAAAAATCACGATTCCTACCAATAGTAATTGCGGAAAAGTCCTGATCATTAAAATTCCGGCCAGCAAAATCCATTGTACATAATTTGATGCAATACTAACCACTGGCACCAGTTTAGAACGCAGAGTTAGCCATTCGTAACCTATAGAATGTTGTACAGCGTGACCCATTCGTGCGCCGCAACAGCAGCTGCAGCCGCATTACGATGATTGTAAACTGCCTCACTTAAATTTACTGTTTTATCTGAAGGATTGTAATGATCTGTTAATTGCCCCGGAGTTGAGATTACTCGAACATCCGTAATTCCGTTATCAGCCAACATTTTTTCGGCAATTTCTGCACCACTCATTCCGTTTCTTAATTGTATTTTCGAATATAATTCAAATTTACTTTTGAGCTTTGAACTCACTAACCAGCTGAACAACATAATTGCTCCGGCAATAATTAAATATCCACTTCCCATATTTTCTTACTTTTATTTGATTGATTACTAAAGTTACAAAAGAAACTGCAATTTCTGAACCAATTTCAAAAAATGTCATTTTGGCATTTTACAGGACATTTTTTCAATCTAAAAGATTGTTTTTCAGCAGTAGTGTTATTAATTCTGCGACATTTTTGGTTTTGTATTTTTGAAGAATATTTCGCCTGTGAGTCTGCACCGTTAAAAAGCTTAAAAAAAGCTCATCGGCAATTTCCTGGGTTTGTTTTCCTTTTGAAAGTAAAATTGCAATATCTTTTTCTCTTCGACTCAAACTCGGAATAGTATCCAGATCTTCAGATAAAGGCTGACTTACAATTATTTTAACCTCATCACTAAACACAATTTCGCCTTCGATTGCTTTATTGATACAGTTTTTAAATTCATCAAACGAAGCACTTTTCAGGATATAACCATTTCCTCCATTCTGAATAAATTTCATTACTAAACTTCGTTCAGACTGACTGCTCATTCCTATAACAATTACCTGTGGAAATTTCTGTTTAATCGCTTTACATAAATCGATACCAGTTATTACCGGAAGAAAAATATCCATTAAAACCAAATCTACTTCGTTATTCTCTACATAATCCAGAAGCATAACGCCAGACTGCATTTTCTCGATAATTTCAATATTTTCTAAATCAGATAAAAGCCCTGAAATACCCGAAATCACGATAGGATGATCATCAACCACAACCATTTTATATTTTTTACTCATTTTCCTGATTTTCGTTGATTACATTTAATTCTATATAAGCAGATGTTCCCTGATTAGGCTTACTATCAATCTCTAATTTCCCGTTCAGGAATTCCACACGATTTTTAATATTTTTCAATCCCATTCCGTTTTTATTTTTCGGATCCAAAACATCAAAACCAACTCCATTATCTTCAACTGTAATAAAAAATACATCTTTGTTTTGAGAGCATGAAACCAAAACCTGAGAAGCTTTTGCATACTTTAAAGCATTATTCAATAACTCCTGAATAATCCTGTAAATCATGATTTCGGAATTTTTAGGAAGTCTTGATTTTTTTATTAAATACTGAAATTCAACTTTGGTAACGGCATTAGAATTTGCAGCGCATAAATCTCTTAAAGCATGTTCTAAACTCAACTCCAGCAAACTTTCGGGCATTAAATTCTGCGATATGTTTCGAAGTTCTTTTATCGAATTATCGAGCATAGCATCTACTCCGTTTACAGTTTCAGCATTTTCTTTTTTCGCAAGGTTCAAATGAATTTTCACACTCGAAAGCATACTTCCCAGACCATCATGCAGCTCTCTGGCAATTCGTTTTCGCTCCATTTCTTCTCCCTGAATCAAAGCCTTGGAAACTGAAAGTTTATGGCGATTTTCAAAAGCAGACAATTCTTGCTTAAGGTTAATTTCTTTTTGAATACTTAATTTCTTTTGGTTTTTATTGAAAATCCACAAGAACAAAACAATCACAAGCAACAAAAAAGACAAACCTGCAAAAAGCAATGAATTCAAACGGTTGCTGTATACCATTAAAGCAGCTTTGTCGTTTAGCGATTGCAGCATCGTTATTTTCTTCTCACTTTCGGCTTTCTTATACTTTGCTTCAAGTTCTACAATTTCACTTTTAAATTTAGTATCATTCAAGCTGTCATTTATTCTATTCGATTTATTTGAATAGAAATAAGCCTTATCATAATTTTTGGTTGCATTATAAACTTCAGACAACTTATTATAGTAATTCTTTTGATCGACAATAAAAGGTGTTTTTTCTAAAAGATACTCCAGATTGGCTTTTGCCTTATCATAGTTTTTTAATTTAAAATTTACTTCGTACTCTGCATATTTCAGCCTGTTTAATGCAATTTGGTTTTGATGCTTTTCTGCCGATTTAATACCTTTCTCGTAACTCGCCAAAGCATCTGCATTTTTATTTAGCCTTGCATAATACAATCCTTCAGAATAAAAATAAGAATCGTTTAAATTCGATTCAGGGAAATTTTTCAAGGTCGAAAATGCTTTATCGAGTACTTTTTGGGCATCATAAAAATGCTGTAACTCTACTAAATTTTCAGCATTAATAATATACGTTTCCATTTTTGACTCAGCCAGCGTTGGTGATTTTTTAATAGCCCTTTCGATATATTTCTGGGCTTCACTTAAATATTCACTTGCTTTTTCGCGTTCGTTATTATTCATAAAAATAATAGCAACCGCTTTATACAATCCGCTTATCAATTCATAGTCACGGCTTTTTTTAGCAGCAGGAATGGCTTCATTAATAAGCAGTTTCATATATGCCTTTTCGTTGTTCTTTCGTTGCTGCATGATACCGTAATTCTGTAAAATGATAGCACGAATTCGAAACGCTTCGGTATTGTAATATTTTTTTAGTTTGTTATTTCCTTCAAGCAACGTTTTTTCGAAACCATCAACATCTCCTTTTTCTAAAAAACGAGAAGCATTATAAAATATTCCTGCATCATTTAAGAAAGGAAATCTTCCTTTTAGTTTATTGGCCTGCTCTAAATATTCTTTTGATTTTTTAGCATCCTGAACCATCAAATACATTTTAGACAACTTAAAGCTATACAAGCATTTAATACTATCTGACTTAGTGTTTTTGGCAATTTTAGCAATACTGTCTATATAAACCGAATCATCATCAAGAGAAAGAATTACCTGAGAATGCGAAACGGCAGATAAAAAAAGAAATAATATTAATAAGTAGATTTTCTTCATAAAGTGGTATTTATTCAAAAATATCAAATTAAAAAATGTTTAAAAAGCAATTACACCACTTTTACCTGATATCAGGTAATGCAAAATGCATTTTATCAGGTATTGTCATCTCATTTATAAGCATCTAATTTTGTTTTAAATGAATGTTAACTAATAAACTATATTATGAAATCAGTTTTAAAAACTTTAGCGATTGTATTCACTCTTGCTTTTACAGTAGGATCTTGCAGCAGCGACGACAATAATGACTCAGCACCTGTTTCAAGAGATGTAAAATATGAGCTAACCGGAAATTTTTCAGGAGAACTTAGTACAATTTATTTTGATAAGGGTGGAAATCCGTTAAATGAGGACGTTACCGCCTTGCCTTGGACAAAAGAAATCACCGTTGATGCAGGTGTTAATGCTGTGACAGCCAGCGCAAGTGGTCATGGCGGAGTTAAAGATCAAACCCTAACTGCCAAAATTTATGTTGGCGGTAAAGTAGTAAAAGAATCCACTGCAAAAGCAAACAATGACGGAATCATTGTGGTAACTCTTGTACCTTATGCTTTCCCTCTATAAATTTTAGGAGTAGAATTTTTATTTTAATTTTGGAAAAAAGAAGCTTCGTATATTACGAGGCTTTTTTTTTGCATTTAATTATCGCCAAAAATTATACTAATTTCACGAATACTATTTATGTTAAATTAGGCTAATTTGCGACAAAAAAGCAAAAAGAAGCGCCACAATCTTGTCCTCCTGAGGAACGAAGGATCACAATAGAAGCTCCGCAAAGAGAATCGCCAATCTTTGTCGAATTACTTGTGCGATTCTTCGTTCCTCAGAATGACAAACTGGTACAAAAAAAATCCCAAACCCCAATCGTAAAATTGGAATTTGGAATTTTAAATATTTAGAATTTATTTATTTACCCCACAAGGTTAATAATTTTCCCGGGAACAATAATCACCTTATTTGGTGTTTTACCATCTAACTGACGTAATGTTCTTTCGTCTTTCATAATGATTTCTTCGATTTGTGCTGCGGTTAAATCCAAAGGCAATTCGATTGTGAAACGCATTTTCCCGTTGAAAGAAACCGGATATTCTTTATTCGTCTCTACTAAATGTTTGGCTTCAAAAACAGGAAAATCAACTGTTGCAATAGAAGTTGTATGTCCTAATTGTGACCATAATTCCTCGGCTATATGCGGCGCGTAAGGCGAAACCAAAATCGCTAATGGCTCTAAGATTGCTCTCGAATGACAATTTTGAGTCGACAATTCATTCACACAAATCATAAACTGAGAAACCGAAGTATTAAAAGAGAAACTCTCGATATCTTCTGCTACTTTTTTGATGGTTTTATGTAATGATTTTAAGTTGTCTTTTGTTGGTTCGTCGTTGTTTACGATTAAACAGTTATTTTCATCAAAATACAATCTCCATAATTTTTTCAGGAAACCAAATACGCCTGAAATTCCGGCAGTATTCCAAGGTTTTGCTTGTTCTAATGGCCCTAAAAACATTTCGTACAAACGTAATGTATCAGCACCGTATTCATTACAAATATCATCAGGAGTTACCACGTTGTAATATGATTTCGACATTTTTTCGACTTCACGGCCTACAATGTATTTTCCGTTTTCATCCAAAATAAATTCGGCAGTATTAAAATCTTCTCTCCATGCTTTGAACTTTTCAAGATTCAATTCATCAGAAGAATTTACGAAATGAACATCAACACGAATTGGCTGAACATTCTGGCCTTCAATTTTGTTTTTAGAAACAAATGTATTGGTTCCTTCTAATCTGTAAACATAAGCAGTCGTTCCCAAAATCATTCCCTGATTGATCAGTTTTTTGAATGGTTCTTCGGTTGGAGCAAAACCTTTGTCTTTTAAGAATTTATTCCAGAAACGAGAATACAATAAGTGTCCGGTTGCGTGTTCGCTTCCTCCAATATATAAATCTACGCTTTCCCAATACGCCAAAGCTTCCTTGCTTGCAAATTCAGTTTCGTTATGCGCATCCATATAACGCATCCAATACCATGAACTTCCTGCCCAACCTGGCATAGTATTCAATTCTAATGGAAAAATCGTTGCATGATCTACCAAATTTGTATTGACAACTTTATTGTTTTGAGTATCCCAAGCCCAAACAGCTGCGTTTCCTAACGGAGGCAAACCATCTTCGGTTGGTAAATATTTCTCTACTTCCGGCAAAATAATTGGCAAATGCTGCGCATCGATCATCTTTGGCAAACCATTTACATAATACACCGGGAAAGGCTCTCCCCAATAGCGCTGACGGGAGAAAACAGCATCACGCAAACGGTAATTTCTTTTTCCGGTTCCCTGACCTATTTTTTCTAATTCAGCAATTGCCTTTTGAGTTGCCTCTTTATAATTTAATCCGTTTAAGAAATCAGAATTGGCGATTTCAACATTGTCTTTAGATCCGTAAGCTGCTTCAGAAATATCAACGTTTGCGAAGATATTCTTGATGTCCTGCATTCCGTTTTGGCCTTTAAAGAAATTAGCAAAAGCATAATCTCTTTCGTCTCCGCAAGGAACCGCCATTACAGCACCAGTTCCGTAACCTGCCAAAACATAATCTCCAATCCAAACCGGAATTGGTTCTTTTGTAAAAGGATGTTCTGCATAAGCTCCGGTAAATACTCCAGAAATTGTTTTTACATCGGCCATACGCTCACGCTCTGAACGTTTTGCTGTTTTTTCGATATAAGCTTCAACTTCTCCTCTTTGTTCTTCGGTAACTATTGTAGAAACTAAAGGATGTTCTGGAGCCAAAGTCATAAAAGTTACTCCAAAAATAGTATCAGGACGAGTTGTGAAAACGGAAATCACTTCATCATGATTTTTCACATGAAAAGAAACCATCGCACCAACCGATTTCCCGATCCAGTTTCTTTGTGATTCTTTTATCGATTCACTCCAGTCGATATCATTTAAACCTTGCAACAAACGCTCTGCATAAGCCGAAATTCGCATGCTCCATTGGGTCATTTTTTTACGAATAACAGGATATCCTCCACGTTCTGAAACTCCGTTTACAATTTCGTCATTTGCCAAAACAGTTCCTAGACCGGGACACCAGTTTACTTCGGTTTCAGCCAAATACGTCATTCTGTATTGCAAAAGGATTTTTTCTTTCTGATCGTCAGAATACGAGTTCCACTCTTCTCTTGAAAAAATCGCAACATTATCATCGCAAACTGCTTCGACCAAAACATTTCCTTCTTCTTCAAAAACTTTTACAAGCTCTGAAATATCAAATGCTTTTCCTTGCTTTCTGCAATACCACGAATTGAATAACTGGATAAAAATCCATTGTGTATGTTTATAATAATCAGGATTTGACGTACGCACTTCACGGCTCCAGTCAAACGAAAAACCAATTTTATCCAATTGTTTTCTATATCCTGCAATTTGTTTTCCTTCTTTATCTACTCCACCGTCGATATTTACGCGCGTTGTATCTTCCGGACGTTGTCCTGTTTGTATCGCATATTGTTCTGCCGGCAAACCAAAACTGTCGTAACCCATTGGGTGCAAAACATTGAAACCCTGATGTCTTTTGAAACGAGAATAAACATCTGAAGCAATATAACCCAGCGGATGTCCTACGTGTAATCCTGCCCCAGACGGGTAAGGAAACATGTCCAGTACATAATGCTTTGGTTTTTCAGAATTGTTTGATGCAGCAAAAGTTTGGTTTTCAGCCCAATATTTCTGCCATTTTTCTTCGATTTCGTTTGGATTGTATTTCATTTCTTTGAGTTGCTGAGTTACTGAGTAACTGAGTTGCTAAGTTTTAGTATATTGAATAATAAGTTTGCAAATTTACGTTTATTGTGGATTGTACCAAAGTAATTTTTTTAGATTAAAAAATGTGATAAAAATCATTCTTTAAAAACCCATAAATACTCAAATTTGCACTCTGATATTTAGAGCAGAAATTGGTCTTTTTTAAACACTTTTAGAATTAGAAGAATCATTTTACTGAAAATAGACTATTTTTAAAGATGTTTTTTAAAGTGCAAAAATGGAAAATAATAAAAAATACGCTATAGAAGTACGACTTTGGATTGAAGAAGCCGAAGGTCCTTTTTTAGGAATTGGAAAAATCTGGTTATTAGAAAATATTCGAAAAACCGGATCTATTACCAATGCCGCTAAAGAAATGAAAATGGCGTATCGTCAGGCATGGCAATTGGTCGAAGAAATGAATCAGCGGGCAGAAAATCCGTTGGTAGAAAAACTTCTTGGCGGAAAAGGCGGCGGCGGTGCAAGACTAACTCCTGCCGGAGAAAAAGCAATAACCGTATTTTATGAAATCGAAAAACGGATTAAAGATTTTGCCCAAAAAGAAACCCAAAACCTAAAATTCTAAAATCCTAAATTATTTATTTATAAAAATTGTAACGAGAAATATTCTTTTAAATACTTCAGTGTTCATTTCTAAACATACTGAATAATAATCTAAATCATGAAAATTCAACTTTATCTTCTTCTGTTTTTAATCAGCTTTAATTGTTTTTCTCAAGTAGAAAATTCAAAAACAAGCCAGGATAGCATCAAAAAAGAAGAGTTGAACGAAATTGTTATTACAGCTTCCCGTCGTTCCGAAAAAATAATGCGTTCTCCTATAAGTATCGAGCAGTTAAAATCGGCGGAAGCCAAAACAATGGGATCTCCAAGTATTTACGAAGCACTCGAAAATATAAAAGGAGTGCAAATTATAACACCAAGTTTAGGTTTTAAAGTCATCAATACAAGAGGTTTTGCGAATTCAACAAACGTACGTTTTGCACAACTGATTGACGGAATCGATAATCAGGCACCACATTTGGGCGCTCCAATTGCCAACGCTTTGGGCGCGAATGATCTAGATATTGACAAAATAGAAATTATTCCGGGAACGGCAGCAGCTTTATACGGAATGAACGCTATAAATGGTCTGGCCAATATTCAGACCAAAAATCCTTTCGAATATCAGGGCGTTAGCATTCAGCAATTGACCGGTGTAAATCATGTTGGAAATATTGACCGGTTTTCACCGAAGATTTATTCGCAGTTTAATTTACGTTTTGCAAAAGCATTCAATGAAAAATTTGCCTTTAAAATTAATGCTTCGACAACAGGCGGAACAGATTGGGTTGCTGATGACCGGACAGATTTGGCTCCAAATGCTAATGCTTCAACCAATCTATACGGCACAGATAATCCGGCTTATGACGAAGTAAATGGCTACGGAAACGAATCGGCCAACAGGAAAACTTTAAACCTAAACGGTAAAAATTATGTGGTTGCCAGGACAGGTTATCGCGAAACAGACATTTCTGATTATGGAATAAAAAATTATAAAGCCGATGTTGGTTTTTACTTTCGTCCTAAAAAAGAAAATGAATTGGCTGTGACTTACAAAACCGCATTAATCAATACAATCTACCAACGTTCAAACCGATTTAGATTAGACAATTATACTTTAAACCAAATTTCCGTTGATTATCATACTCCAATTTTTCAGATAAAAGGATATGCCACTTTCGAGAATACCGGAAATTCATATAATATGCGTTCCCTTGCAGAAAATATGGATCGCGCGTATAAATCAGATGATCAATGGTTTGCAGATTATTCTGTCGCTTATAAAAATGCCATAACAAATGGATTTGCTGTAGCCGATGCGCATAAAATAGCCAGAACATCATCTGACCAAGGCCGTTTTGAACCCGGAACTGAAGCTTACAATCAGAAAAAAGATGAATTAATCAACATCAACAATTGGGATTACGGCGCAGCTTTGCGCGTAAAATCGACTTTGGTTCATGCCGAAGGGTTACTAAATTGGGACAAAGCTTTCCCCACTTTCTTCGAAAAAATAGACGCAAAATTATTGAGTGGATTTGATTACAGAACTTATATTATAGTGCCTGACGGAAACTACTTTATTAATCCCGTAAATCCTTCTGAAAATTTGACTTATCAAAAAACGGGTGCTTTTACCCAATTGAAAAAAGATTTTTTAGATCGAAAAATAAGCTTGGGCGCCACCATAAGAATGGACAAGGCTGATTATTTCAATACAAAATTTACGCCTCAGTTTACTGCCGTTTATGCTCCCAAAAACGAAATTAGTTTTAGAGCTTCTTATCAAAACGGATATCGTTTCCCGAGTATTTTCGAAGGTTTTTCTAACGTAAATAGCGGCGGCGTAAAACGTGTGGGCGGATTGCGTATTATGTCGGATGGTATTTTTGAGAATTCGTATACCAAAGCTTCGATAGATAAATTTCAATCGCAGGTAAACAATGATGTCAACACACTTGGAATCACTCAGGCGCAAGCCATTGAAAAGAATAAAAATACAATTCAGAAAAATCCATATACCTATTTACAACCGGAGTTTGTTAATTCTTTCGAATTTGGATTTAGGGGAATTGCGTTAAAACAGAATCTATTTATCGATGCCGATTTTTATTACAACTCGTATAAAAATTTCATTGCACAAGTCGAAGCCAGTATTCCGAACACTACAGATCCTAATCAGATTCCAACCGCATTGTATTCAAAAAACACGCAAAACAGATACCGTTTGTGGACGAATTCTAAAAGTAAAATCTACAATTACGGAGGAAGTTTAGGTTTAAAATATCGCATTGATAAAACTTTCACCGCTTTAACCAATGTTACGTATACCAAACTCGACCGAACAGACGACAAAGATGGTCTCGAAGACGGATTCAACACACCGGAATTCAACGTCAACGGAACATTAATCGCAGCTAACATTTGGAAAAACCTTGGCGCAAGCACAACGGCACGTTATCAAAACAACTTTGATTATGTTTCGTTTTTAGTCAGCGGAACCGTTCCTGCTTACTGGTCGATGGATGCGCAAATTAATTATAATTTCAAAAAAGCAGGTATTACAACCAAACTTGGAGGAACCAATATTCTCAACAAACCTTACAATTCTATTTTAGGCGGGCCATCTATTGGCGGATTGTATTATTTATCATTGGTTTGGGAAACGAAGTAATTTGCAATGGGAAATTTAACTATTGACATTAACCGCAAAGTGCGCAAAGTTTTTTAAATTTTGAAGGTTTTGTAAAAACACAAAGTTCGCAAAGCTGGATGTTAATTAACTTTGTGTGAATCTTTGTATACTCTGTCGTAAATTTTCTAAGTTTCTATTTTTCTCAAAGCTTTGCGAACTTTGCCTTTGTCAACATAATCCAAACACAATCTGTTATAAAAACTTTGCGCGCTTTGCGGTTAAATCAAATTTTAAGACCAACAGTTGTAAAGCTTGAGAACTAAAGCTTTTTATTTTCTTTGCGACTTTGCGTCTTTGCGAGATTAAAAAAACAAAGCTTTGCCATTAAATAAACTTTTTATTCAACATCTAATTGTACATTTATGGTACTAAAGTCAAAACTTTGATCGTTATTAACTTCAAATAAAGAAATTCTTTATTATTTTTACCACATAATTTAAGCAAACTATGAGTTCTAACTTTGATAAATTTCAAAAGCGCAGGTTAATTTCCTCTTATTTTTCGGTTGTACTAAGTGTATTTCTGGTTTTATTCCTTTTAGGAGTACTGGGATTATTCATTATCAATTCTAAAAAACTGGCCAATGATTTTAAAGAAAAAATCGCAATGACGGTTTTCTTTAAAAATGAAGCCAATGATAGTGTGATAAAAGCATTCGATACTGAATTGAAAAGAGCTCCTTTCGCAAGATCTTATGTGTATGTTACCAAAGACAAAGCAGCAAAAGAACATACTGATATTATTGGAGAAGATTTCCTTACTTTTTTAGGAGAAAATCCTTTATTGAACTCCTACGATATTCACTTAAAAGCAGATTATGTTGAGAGAGACAGCATCGTGCAAATCGAAAGTAAATTGCGTAAAAATACTATGATTGAAGATATTGTTTACGACAAACAATTGGTCAATCTGGTAAACGACAACATCAAAAAAGTAAGTATGTGGATTTTGATTATCAGCGGTTTCCTTGCTGTTATCGCCGTTTTATTAATCAACAGTTCGTTACGTTTATCGATACATTCTAATAGATTTATTATTAAAACCATGCAAATGGTAGGTGCTACAAAATCGTTTATTCGTAAACCATTTGTAACGCGTAGTGTAAAATTAGGAATGTTAGGCGCAGGATTGGCTATAATTGCCTTAATTGGGGTTTTATTTTATGTAGAAACCAATTTCCCTGGCTTAGGAATTTTAGAAGATAAAGTACTAATAGGATTGGTGTTATTAGGCGTTTTCGGACTAGGAGTTTTAATAACATGGGTAAGCACACATTTTGCAACTCAACGTTTCCTTAATTTAAGAACAGACGATCTTTATTAATAAAGTATTCAGTCCCGGTTTTTAGTTTACAGTAAAAAATAGCCTTCGACTTCGCTCAGGCTGACAAAAAAAAATCATATAAAAAGAGGGTGAGATTGCTTCGTTCCTCGCAATGACAAGATGAAAAACAATAACAATACAGAACCACAACAGCCACAAAAACAAGAATTTCTTTTTGAAGGTATTAACTACAAAATTCTATTAATTGGAATTGGAGTTATTGCATTAGGCTTTATCTTAATGTCTGGCGGAGGAAGTAAAGATCCTAATATCTTTAATGAAGATGTTTTTAATTTTAGACGTATTCGTTTAGCTCCAACAACTGTTTTAATTGGTTTTGGAATTGCTGTTTATTCTATTTTTAAAAAATCAAAATAAATAGATTACTGGATTTCTAATTGGAACGCCCTTCGACTTCGCTGAGGGTGACAAATCTGAAATCTAAAATCTAAAATCTAAAGTTCTCAATGGATACATTACAAGCTATTGTTCTAGCCATAATTGAAGGAATAACAGAATTTTTACCTGTTTCTTCAACTGGCCACATGATTATTGCCTCTTCTTTTTTCGGAATTGCCCATGAAGATTTTACTAAACTTTTTACCATTGTTATTCAGCTTGGTGCTATACTTTCTGTGGTTGTTTTATATTTCAAACGTTTCTTTCAAACACTTGATTTTTATTTTAAACTTTTGGTTGCGTTTATTCCAGCCGTAGTTTTAGGATTATTGCTAAGTGATTTTATTGATGGTTTATTAGAAAATCCCGTTACCGTTGCTGTTTCACTTTTGATAGGAGGACTAATTTTATTGAAAGTTGATGAATGGTTCAACAATCCGAATACTGCCGAAACTTCACAAGAAATTACCTATTTACAGGCTTTCAAAATCGGAATGTTTCAATGTTTGGCTATGATTCCCGGAGTTTCACGAAGCGGAGCGAGTATTGTTGGAGGTATGTCTCAAAAATTATCCAGAACAACAGCTGCTGAATTCTCATTCTTTTTGGCTGTACCAACGATGTTGGGTGCAACAGCAAAAAAATGTTACGATTATTATAAAGCAGGATTCGAATTATCTCAGGATCAGGTTAACTTATTGGTTATTGGTAATGTAGTTGCTTTTATTGTAGCACTTTTGGCCATTAAAACCTTCATAGGCTTTTTGACTAAAAATGGCTTTAAAGTTTTTGGTTATTATAGAATAATCGCCGGAATCGTTTTATTACTGATTCACTTTTTCATTCATCCTCTTACCATTATATAATGACACCTGAAGATTATTTAAACGGACAAGTTTTATTGATAGACAAACCTTTAAAATGGAGTTCGTTTCAAGCTGTCAATAAATTAAAATACCTTTTGATCAATAAAGTTGGACTTCCAAAAAAGTTCAAAATTGGCCACGCCGGAACATTAGATCCTTTGGCAACAGGCTTATTATTGATTTGCACCGGAAAATTCACCAAAAGAATTACCGAATTGCAGGGTCAGGCAAAAGAATACACGGGAACTTTTTATATCGGAGCCACTACTCCATCGTATGATCTTGAAACCGAAATCGACGAAACCTTTCCAACATCGCATATCGATGAAGCTTTGATTCATGAAACCGTAAAACAGTTTTTAGGAGAAATCGATCAAAAACCGCCTATTTTTTCAGCTATTAAAAAAGATGGCGTTCGTTTATACGAACATGCACGTGCGGGAGAAACTATAGAAATTGCCAGCAGAAAGACTACTATTCACGAATTTGAGATTACCAGAATTGCTTTGCCTGAAATCGATTTTAGAATCGTTTGCAGCAAAGGAACCTACATTCGATCTATAGCTTATGATTTTGGAAAAGCCATGAATTCAGGATCACATTTAACCGTTTTACGCAGAACCAAAATTGGTGACTATGACGTAAAAAATGCGATCGATGTTACTTTATTTGAGGAAAGCCTTAACTTAGAATAAAACAGAAAGCACATTACAAATTAAAAAATTGCAATGTGCCAACTCCTAAAGTAATTCTATTTCATAAAGTGTTTTTTGGAGTTAATAATTGCAAACATTTTTTCCTCCAAACAATACACCTGAAATAAAATCATAAAATCTTTCGAATAACTTTTTCATAATAGTGCATTTTTTAATTGTTAAACATTAAATAAACACCAATAAAAAGAGTAAATCAGAAAGTAAATAATAGAAGTGGGATGATGTTACTAAGTTACATTTTTTTTAAATCAAAAAAAATATTTTAATAAATTTTTAAGATCTATTAAATTAAACCTCAATACATTAAGAAACAAAATCCCTTTTTAATGTCTTAACAAAACAAAATTACAAACGATTATATTTGATATCTTCTATAATTTGCATGAGCTCTTCCTGAACCGAAACACCTTTATCTGCAAGATACCATAATTGTAAATCTGTTTTTATTTTTTCATCCAGTACACCAAATTCCTTTTTATAATTCGTTATTAATTCAGATGCTGCTTTTGGTCGCGGTCCCCAATCAGCACGAACAATTCCTGCTTCTTTGCAAATTACAATCACTTTCGGAATTGCTTTTCCGCCATTCGTAAGATATTGGTTCATTAATTCCTCATTTTCATCGCGCAGTACAATTCTAAGATCTATTTTTTTATTCGATGCCAAAGCCATTTTATTAATAATAGGAAGTATTTGAGCAGCGTCACCGCACCAGCCTTCAGAAATTACAAGCCAAATATATCTATGATCCAGGTTTTCTAATTTTAAAACAATTTCATCGGTTAATTTTATCGTTTTATCTAATCGGTTCATTCTGGCATCGTTTAGCTTACTATAATTAGTTAAACTTTCAGATTGTTCGCTACCGGTTGATTGTCCGTCGACTAATAAATCAGCAACCAATTTGCGATATTCAGGATAGGTATGACTTTTAAATAATGCTTTAGCGATAATATTTTTCATATTTATTTACTTTTTGAATTGGATAAAATTACAAATTTCAGGAAGACCCAAAGAATGACTTTTATCACATTCAAAAAAATCCTGAAAATTCCTTATAAATTTAAAAATAAAAGAACTATTAATTTTTTTAAAACATTATTTTTAAAAATAAGAATATGTCTATATTTGCACAAATTAACGCAACAACACATGAAATATAAAAGAATTCTTCTAAAACTGAGCGGCGAAGCCTTGATGGGTGATTTACAATACGGTATTGACCCTAAAAGATTAGCCGAATATGCTGAAGAAATTAAGCAAATTCACAGTAAAGGAGTAGAAATTGCTATTGTTATTGGAGGAGGAAATATTTTTAGAGGCGTTGCAGGTGCAAGTGCTGGTATGGATAGAGTACAAGGCGATTATATGGGAATGCTGGCTACCGTGATCAACGGAATGGCATTACAAGGCGCTCTTGAAGACAAAGGAATGAAAACGCGTTTGCAAACTGCTTTAAAAATGGAATCTATTGCAGAACCATACATTAAAAGAAGAGCAGACCGTCACCTTGAAAAAGGAAGAATTGTAATTTTTGGAGCCGGAACCGGAAATCCATATTTTACAACTGATACGGCAGCGGTTTTAAGAGGTATCGAAATCAATGCTGATGTGATCTTAAAAGGAACCCGTGTTGATGGTGTTTACGATTCTGATCCTGAAAAAAATGCATCAGCGGTGAAATTTGATATGATTTCGTTTGATGATGTCCTTAAAAAAGGATTAAACGTGATGGATACAACAGCTTTTACATTAAGTCAGGAAAACAAATTACCAATCGTTGTTTTTGATATGAACAAAATTGGAAATTTATTAAAAATCTGTGAAGGCGAAAACATAGGAACAGTAGTAAATATATAGTCATCAGTAACAGTTTACAGTCGCAAATGCAGGCTTTAACTGAAAACTGAGAATGAAAACTGAAAACTTAAAAAAAAATGACTGAAGAAATAGAATTTATATTAGATAGTACTGAAGAATCAATGAATGGTTCGATTGCGCATTTAGAGAAAGAATTTCTTAACATTCGTGCAGGAAAAGCATCTCCGGCAATGCTAGGAAGTGTTTTTGTAGATTATTACGGATCAGCAACACCACTTTCGCAAGTAGCAAAAATTAGCGTTCCGGATGCGAGAACAATTACTTTGCAACCTTTCGAAAAAAACATGCTGCAAACAATCGAGAAAGCGATCATGGTTGCTAATATTGGTTTTAATCCAATGAACAATGGTGATGTTATCATTATCAGTGTTCCGCCATTGACAGAAGAGCGTCGTAGAGATTTAGCAAAACAAGCAAAAACAGAAGCTGAAGATGCTAAAATTGGTGTACGTAATGTACGTAAAGATGCGAATACAGATATTAAAAAATTAGAAAAAGAAGGAACTTCTGAAGACATTTGCAAATCTGCTGAAGAACAAGTTCAGAATCTAACCAACACTTATATCAAAAAAATCGATGAATTATTGGCTTCAAAAGAAGCCGAAATCATGAAGGTATAATTGTAATATCATAAAATAAAAATCCGTTTAGTTAAATTCTACTAAACGGATTTTTTTTATTGTTATTTTTGCATACCAAAATCCCATTTTGTCCGTTTTGAAACTATAATATTCTCTATGAAGCTATTTTGTTTATTGACTTTGTTTTTCACGCTTACTATTCAGGCGCAATTTCAACTAAACGGAATTGTAACGGACTCTAACAATAAACCGCTTCCTTTTGCAACCATAACAACTCCGGACAACATCAATACGATTACCGATGTTGATGGAAAGTTTATTTTTACGCCTTCTGAAAAAGCAACTAGTTTTTCTGTTTCTTATATTGGTTTTCAAACCAAAATTGTTGCCATTACAGAAAAAAGATATTATTCTGTTTCGCTTTCTCAAAAAACCGATGATCTAAAAGAAGTTATAATTTCGAATGAAAATCCGGCTTTAACTATCATAAGAAAAGTAATTGCGAATAAGAACAAAAACAATCCACAAAAAAAGCTGAACAGTTTTGAGTACAAAAGCTACAATAAACTTATCGTAACAGCCAATCCCGATTCTATCGATGGCAGGATCGATTCTACAGCCGCTTATAAAGATTTCGATAAAAAACGCATCAATGTCGATTCATCAGATTATAAATTCAAAGAAATAATCAGCAAACAGCATTTGTTTCAAACCGAAAAAGTATCACAATATCAGTTTGGCAATAACAAGCTAAAAGAAACCATTTTGGGAACCAAAATGGCGGGATTCAAAAACCCGATCTATGAAGTTATTGCTTTCAATTTGCAATCTATATCGATTTACGATAATAAATACGAGTTATTCGAAACCAAATACGAAAACCCAATTTCGAATACTGCAACTTCGAGTTACAACTACAAATTACTCGATACGGTAAATATAAAAGGTCGCGAGACTTATATGATTTACTTTAAAAACAAACAAAACAGAAAATCATCAGGATTAGAAGGTGTCTTGTATATCGATCAGGAAAATTTTGCCGTTGCAAAAGCTGTAATGCGTATAAAAGGCGTTCTCGATATTAGCGGCATTCACGAATTTGAATATGTGCCAAGTGAAAAAGTCTGGTTTCAGAGCAATACCACTTTTAAAATCGTAAAAGGAAAAAACGATGATGATATTAAAATTCTGGGTGGAACCATTCAGTTTGACGGAGATGTAGAAGACAATTTCGAACCAAGAAAAAAATCAGCTTCAGACTTTACTTATTTACTATCTGAAAGTAATAATTTCGATATTCATTACAATACAAAAACACCAATAAAAGACCCGTCACTTTATATCGAAATTAAAGACGATGCCAACAAAAAACCGGAAGCATTCTGGAATGAATACAGAAAAGAAAGTTTGGACCTGAAAGGGCAAAAAACATATCAATTGATAGACAGCCTTTCGATCAAAAAAAGAATCGAAAATCGCTTAGGCTTTGGCCGAAAAATCATCAATGGCTACATCCCTATCGGACCAATCGATCTTGATCTGAAAAAGATTATTAGTTACAACAATTATGAAGGTTTCCGACTTGGTCTTGGCGGCATCACAAACGATCGTTTTTCTAAAAATTTCAGAATCGAAGGATATTCTGCTTACGGAACCAAAGATGGCGAAGTTAAATACAGTTTAGGAGCCGGAGTTTTACTAGACAAAAGCACGAACACCTGGGTAAACGGATATTATACAGATGATGTTCGAGAAATTGCAAGTACCGTTTTTGCCGTTGATAAGCGTGTTTTCAAAATTTATGATCCTCGCCCAATCAACATTAGTACTTTCTATCAATATACCGCCTGGAAAGCCAACGTTCAGTCTAAAATTATCCCAAAAACCGAAGCTGTTTTCGAATTAGCACGAACTTACGTCGCGCCTCAATTTGATTATATGTTCAATTACGACGGGAAATTATATTCGAGTTACGTTATGACCACCGCAATGGTTTCTATTGTTTGGGCGCCATTTAGCAACTTTATGCAAACACCAACCGGGCGAAACGAATCAGAGAAAAGGTTCCCTAGATTTACTTTTCAGTACACACAAACATTACCCGACGTTTTAGGAAACGACTTTACTTTTGGTAAAATAGATTTTAAAACCGAGTATGAAAAAAATTACCTAAACGGTCAAAAAACAAGCTTGCTTTTGCAAGGAGGTTACGCAATAGGCGATGTGCCGCTTACGCATTTGTACAACACAATGCCCAACAACTTAACAAAAGAAACCGTTATCCAGCGTATTACTTTTGCAGGCCGAAACAGTTTTGAAACCATGTATTTTAATGAGTTTTTCTCGAGCCAATACATCTTTTTCCAAATCAAACATGGTTTTGACCGAATCAGAATCCTTAAAAAAGTCCGTCCTTCTTTAGTTTTAGTGACCAGAATGGCTTGGGGAAATATGGAAAACCCTCAACAGCATGTTGGCCCAACCTACAAAACATTAGACAAAGGTTTTTTCGAATCCGGAATCGAACTAAACAAGATTTACAAAGGTTTTGGACTTGGTGGTTTCTATCGCTACGGACCAAATCAGTTGCTGAAATTTGAGGACAATATTGCCGTTAAGATTTCTTATGTACTTGATTTGGGGCTTTAGTTTTTGAAATTCCAATCTTTTTAAATTCCAAATTCCAATTATCCTTAATCTTCTCATTTCAATACGAAGAAAAATCAAACAAGAAATCACCAATATTTACTGAGCTACTTACAGAGATCCTTCATCCTTCAGGATTGACAAGATTGTGTTAATCTTTGTCCATATACGAGTGCGATTTCTCCCTTCGGTCGAAATGACAAAAAATGCGAGTAAAGCAATGGAAAAATCCGCGCAAATCCGTGTTTTCGCGCAAGCGAATCCGTGTCATCCGCGTGCCATCTCTCAATCCTAAAAAAAAAGAAAACAAAAAAACCCCAAACCCCAATCGTAAAATTGGAATTTGGAATTTTAAAATATTGAGATTTAAAAAACTCTTATGGTTTCAATATCAAAACCGAAGGCGTATTATTCAGCCATGTACTTTGAGATTCGATTAGTTTTTTCCAACTGTCTAAACTAATAATCATCAAATTCTGATTTTCTAAAAATTCTTTTTTGATCGTTCTGTCATGCATAATCATGATATGATTGGGTGCAATTTGTTCAATAGAACGAATTGTTTCCTGAATATCCCTTGTATTTTTTACCTCTCCACTCGCATCAAGTACCGTGATCTGAGATCCGTTATTATTGATAAGTTTCTTCGCATATTCAATAAGAAAAGAATCTTCTTTACTGAAAATTGGCATAAAAATCTGATTGACTTCTTCTAATTCTTTATCGATAAAAATACCAACCGGCATTTTACTTTTTGCAATAATATGACGTGTTCTTTCATCAAAAGGAGAATTCTCGAACAAACCTTCTTTTCCTGTAAACTTATCGATCAAACGATCCGGATTTACAATTCGGGTCGTAAAACCAAGAATCTTCCCCAGCAAAGTTCCGTCAAAAATAGATTGTCCTAAACCAACTAATAATAAATCATATTCGCCTTGGTTAGCCGTATCTATAATATCAGTATCAATATCATTGGTTACTTTAAAAACACTCACCATATTCTGATTCAAACGTTCTGATTCTTCAATAACAGGAACTAACATTTTTCGTTCATGATCTTTTACATCAAACGAATGTATCTCGGTACTTAATGATAAATGCATCGCCGTTACAATCGAATTATCGCCTTGTTTTTTTACTAAACTATTAGCAAGCTTCAATAGCTTTTTACCTCTTTCAGGAGTTGCAAACGAAAGTAGAATCTTGTACTTGCTTTTATTTCCAATTTCCTGAGGAACTGCAGTGACTTTATCTTTAAATATAAAACCTATAAAATCCAGTGCCGGACCCGTCATAAAAGTTGTTACCAAAGCCATAATAACCATCATGGTAAAAATCTCCGTAGATAAAACTCCCAGATCATAACCAATATTTAAAACTACAAGCTCCATTAAACCACGAGTATTCATTAATGCTCCAATGGCTAAACTGTCTTTCCAACTTTGTCCTACGAATTTTGCAGCAAAAGCACTTCCTAAGAATTTACCCGCTACAGCAACTGCAATAATTACAGCTGTAACTTTCCATAAATACGGATCGTTTAATAATCCTATTTGCGTACGTAAACCCGTGAAAACAAAAAACAATGGCAATAAGACAATAATGGCAACGTCTTCGACTTTTTCGATAAAAATATTTCTGAATTTATTATTTTCAGGCATAATTGCTCCCGCTAAGAAAGCACCAAATAAAGCGTGAATTCCAATTAATTCTGAAGCATAAGCAGAGAATAAAAGGGTAATAAAGAAAATAGCCACAACAGGTTTGTTCAAACTTTCGCGAGTTGAATTTAAATCTCCAACACGTTTCAAAAACGGACGCACTATTTTTAGCATGACAATTACATACAAAATAGCCAACCCAATTACATATAAAGCACTTGTAAAAGAACCTGCTTTTACAATCGCAATTACAACAGCCAAGATACACCAGGCCGTAATATCATCGGCCGCAGCACAAGTTATGGCAATAGTACCCAATTTTGTTTTTTGCATGCCTCGCTCCTGCACGATTCTGGCGAGTACCGGAAACGCTGTGATACTCATGGCGATTCCCATAAATAAACCAAACGATGCAAACTCAACGCCAACCGGAGCAAAAGTATGGTAGATAAAATAAGCTAATGACAGACCCAGGGCAAACGGAATAACAATACTTGCGTGACTTATAACTACAGCATCATGTGCTTTGTTTTTTAATACTTTCAGATCCAATTCCATCCCGATAACGAACATAAAAAGGATCAAACCAATCTGACTTAAAAATTGTAAATTCCCTAAAGATTCTTTTGGAAACAATGCTGCAGAGAATTCAGGAAAATACATCCCGACCAAAGACGGTCCTAAAACAATACCTGCAATCATTTCGCCAATTACAGATGGCTGCCCTATTTTTCTAAAAACCCATCCAAACAAACGTGCTACTAAAATAATCGTAACGATTTGTGCCAATAAAATAGCCAACGGATGTTTTAAATTGTCTATCATCGAATCGAGAAAATCATTCCAATGATTGCTTTCGATTTGTTTGTGTACGATTCCGCGCCCCACTTCGAGTGCAGCACCTTTTGAAATTACCCAATATATCAAGGCAGTGAATCCGCCAATTACAGTAACGTAAAATAAGGAGTTTTTTATGTTATTCATAACTCGTTTTTTTGATTTTAATGGTGCAAATATCAGAACTGAGAATTAAGTGATAAAGCAATTTTAAACCTAATTTTCAATGTATGTAACAAGTCGGAAAAACTTTGTAATAAGTTATAATAATTGGCAGTATTACACTGTCAATCGGAATGAAATCAAAGGTATTTATCGTAAAAAGGGCTTCGACTTCGCTCTGCCTAACATAGATAAAACTAAAAAAAACATTATAATAAACTACTGTCATCCTTGAGCGAAGTCAAAGGCTCGGTCATACAAAATAGACTTCGGGTTCGCTCAGTCTGACATTGGTAATCCTCTAGATTTTTACCTTTTTTAGAAAATCAGAACGATAGGTTTCGCTTAAGATTAAAGTGCTGTTTTTATCATTTTTTTCTAAATGATGCAGCACAATTTCGTTATGATTAAAAAATTTAATGGCTTTTACTGCCACAATTTCTTTTTTGTTTACGCGACAAAAATCGGTATCAGGCAATTCGTGCAGCAGTGTATCAAATTTTACATTTTTTAGATTCAGAAAACTTCCATCAACAAGCAAAACTGTTTTATCGCGACTATCGCTAACGGCGGTTTTGATGTACACAATCTGATTAAAATACAATAACGTTTTTCCTTTGTCTGTATTCAACTGAATGAACTTTTTAGCCGCGTCCGGTTTATGAAAACGCTCATAAGCTTTTGAGATCGCTTTTTGTAAACGCTCCAGTTTTACGGGTTTTGTAATATAATCTACTGCATCAATATTAAAAGCATCGGCAGCATAATCCTTATAAGCGGTACAAAAAATCACTAATTTATTGTCGAGCATTTCTGCCAGATGCAAACCGTCGATTCCAGGCATTTCGATATCTGATATTAACAGATCAAAATCGAGATTCGGAATATCAGCAAGGAGTTTCTCCGGATTGTTATACGTTTTTACAATTTCGACTTCGTGAATTTGTTCGCAAAGCATTTTTAAGTACGTTAATCCCGGTAACTCATCGTCCAGCAGCAAGCATTTCAGTTTTGTATTCAAGTAAATCTATTTTAAGATGAGCTATATAAACATCGTTTTCTACAAACTTATCGAGTTTGAAGTTGTTTTTATAAATAATACGCAAGCGGTGTTCTAAAGTCGCATGACCAAAACCGCTTCGTTCTTTTTTTAATACTTTTTTATCAGAGATTTTATTCGAAACCGTCATAAAAAAAGCATTATCCCTAAACTCAAAAACTACCGAAATAAAAGCATCGGCACTTTGCAAATCAGCGTGTTTAAAGGCATTTTCGATTAAATCAATAGAAATCAGCGGCGCTAATAACGGCTGATCGTATAATTTATCTTCTTTATTGATGTTGGTTTTGATCTTCAATTCAAAAAGCGGGCTGATCTTGATTTTATTGATTTCAATTAAATTCAAGGCAAAATCAATTTCTTCTTTTGCGGTAACAAATTTCTTTTTGCTTTCGTATAAAATATAATCCAAAACATTGGCCAGTTTATCTAAAGCAAAATAAGTTTGATAGGCATGCGACTGAATGGAATTCAAAATATTCTTGAACAAATGCGGATTCAGTTTTGATTCTAAAGTTTCTAACTGCAAATCATTCACTTTCATTTCGAGTGCATAAAAACTTTTCTCAGCATCATCTTTTGCTTTTTTAAACTGCATCAACTGATACATCAAAAAACAAATGATAACGATAAGCAATAAAAGTATCGCCAGAAATATAAAAGTGATGGTATTGTTTTCTTGCATGTTTATGTAAAGTTAAAACGTTTTTTTTTGCCCACGGGTTTTACGGATTGAACGGGTTTACACCGATTTTCTTTTTATAGTATTTAATTCTATCTGCGTAAATCTGTTAAATCCTTACAATCTGTGGGCTGTTTTTTTCGCCACGAATTATGATATCTGCGAGAACTTTTTTTATTATTTAACCAAAATAATTTATCCGTGTAAACCAGTTTAATCCGTAAAACCCGTGGGCCAATTTCTTAATGGCTAGAAACAAATTTCAATCCAATAATGGAAGCGATCAAAGTTGAAAGAAAAAATATTCTCCAGAAAGTTGCCGGTTCTTTAAAAATTAAAATCCCGACTAAAACAGTTCCAACTGCGCCAACTCCTGTCCAAACGGCATAAGCGGTTCCTATGGGCAAAACTTGCGTGGCTTTATACAATAATACCATACTTATAGAAAGACAAATAAAAAAACCAACCATCCAATATGTGGAGATCATTCCTGTTGTTTCTTTGGCTTTGCCTAAACAAGAAGCAAACCCTACTTCAAAAAGTCCTGCTATTATTAATAAAATCCAATTCATTTTCGTCTCATTTTTAAATTACGTACAAATATGAGAAAAGCTGATCATTAAAACACAAAAAGAGAGAAATATATCACAAACATCAAGTGCTCATTTTGTGTTAACATTAAGTAAAATACAATCGATTATTTATGATTTAGAGCACTTTTCACTACATTTGCATCCATTTTAAAGAATTTATGAAAAACGCTGTACAAGTTGGATTTTGGGAAAAACTAGCCCGAATCATACTTAAGAACCGAATTATAATACTAGTAATCCTATCTGCTTTAACGATTTTCCTTGGTTATCAATGGAAAAACCTTTCTATGACTTATACCGAAGCCAACTTGCTTCCTAAAGATCATATCGTAAATAAACAATACCAACAGTTTCTGGATAAATTTGGTGAGGAAGGAAATTTAGTAGTAATTGGGTTTCAGGATCCAAAATTTTTCACACCTAAAAACTACGCGGCCTGGAATGAATTAATGACGGGTTTAAAAAATTCTAAAGAGGTAGATTTGGTCGTTTCTTTGAATGATTTAAAGAAACTCGAAAAAGATACCGTTAACGAAAAATTTGTCCTTACCCCGTTTATTGATCAAAAGAAAGCACTTGACCCTGAATACTTAAAAAAGATACAATATGATTTGTTTCACAATTTGCCTTTTTACGAAGGATTATTGTTTAACAAACAAAGTGGTAGTATTCGTTCGGCAATTTACATCAATAAAGCACTTGTAAATACACCGGAAAGAAAGACTTTTATTCTTGAAAACCTGGTCCCGAAAATCGATAAATTCGAAAAAACTACAGGAGTTGATTTGAAAGTTTCGGGAATGCCATACATCAGGACGATTAATGCGGATAATATGAAAGGTGAAATCGGGCTATTTATTGGCGCGGCTTTATTCACCGTTTCGTTGATTTTCTTTTTCTTTTTCCGTTCGTTCAGAGCGACTTTTATTTCGATTTGTATCTTAATAATTGGTGTAATCTGGTCTTTCGGGACGCTTGGTTTATTTCATTATAAAATCACGATTCTAACAGCTATTATTCCGCCATTAATTATCGTAATTGGGATTACGAATTGTATTTTCCTGATTAATAAATACCAGCAGGAAATAAAACTGCATAACAATCAGGCAAAGGCTTTACAACGTATTATTTCGAAAATTGGGGTTTCGACTTTAATGACGAATTTAACTACAGCGATAGGTTTTGCTACGTTTATGATTACGGGTAATGATTTGCTTTTTGAATTTGGATTGGTGACTTCGATCAACGTAATTTCAGTTTATTTACTAACGCTTTTAATTGTGCCAATTGTATACAGTTTTATGTCAATTCCGGGCGAAAGACATTTGTATCACTTAAACAAAACTTACATTTCGACTTTATTAAATTTTGTTGAAAATGTGGTAAAAAACAAACGAAAAGTAATTTATACCATTTACGGTTTGCTTTTGGTTTTTAGTGTAATTGGGGTTTCGCAAATGAAAGTTTCCGGAAGTTTGATTGGAGAAATGCCAAAAAGTGCTTCGTTTTATAAAGACATTTTATTCTACGAAAAAGAATTCAATGGTGTAATGCCACTCGAAATAATGATTAATACCAAACATAAAAAAGGTGTTATGAAATTATCTACAATGAAAAAAATGGATGAATTGCAAAACACGATTGCAGAACTTCCTGAATTATCAAAACCGGTTTCTGTAGTAAATTTGGTTAAATATTCCAAACAGGCTTTCTACAACGGAAATCCGGAATATTACCAATTGCCAACTTCGCAGGAACAGACTTTTATTTTATCGTATGCAAAAAATGCGACGAAAAACAGCAAAGACAATTTAATGAAATCGTACGTAGATTCGACTGGACAATATGCCCGAATCACGACTTTCATGAAAGATATTGGAACTCAGGAAATGGCAAGAGTAGAGAAAAAATTACGCTCAAAAATTGCCGAAATTTTCCCTGAAGATCGTTACGAAGTGACTCTGACCGGAAAAGCTTTGGTTTTCCAAAAAGGAACATCGTATTTGGTCGACAACTTAATCGAATCGTTGATTTTCGCGATTTTAGTAATTGCAGGATTAATGTTGTACTTGTTCAGATCGTTTAAAATGGTCATGGCATCTGTGATTACAAATATTTTACCGCTTTGTATTACATCCGGATTAATGGGTTATTTCGGGATTCCGCTTAAACCTTCTACGATTTTGGTATTCAGTATAGCGTTCGGTATTTCGGTAGATAATGCGATTCAGTTTATGGCGAAGTACAAACATGATTTAATTCAGAGCAACGGAAAGGTCAAAAAATCTGTTTTCAGTGCTTTGAGAGAAACAGGAATTAGTACTTTTTATACTTCGGTAGTTTTAATTTTAGGTTTTGCTACTTTCACGCTTTCAAGCTTTAGCGGAACAATCGCTCTTGGTGGATTAATTTCTTGTACTTTGGCCTTTGCGATGTTTGCTAATTTATTGGTTTTACCGGCTTTGGTTTTGACTTTTGAAAAGAAGAAAGCTAAGAAAGAGGATTTGGAGAATTTGGAGGGAAACACGAATTTGGAATAAACATTAAAGTATGGATACAGATTTTTCGGAGATCACCAGTTTAATTAAGCAAACCCGAATTAACGCTATAAAAATAGTCAATTCTGAGTTGATCAATTTATATTGGAATATTGGTCAATATATCCATTTAAAAATAGAACAAGCGGCTTGGGGACAATCTATAGTAAAGGAATTATCTGAATATATTCAGCATAATGAACCCGGCGCAAAAGGCTTTTCGGATAAAAATCTTTGGCGAATGAAGCAATTTTATGATGCTTACAAAGATTTTCCAAAACTCTCAACACTGGCGAGAGAAATTAGCTGGTCACACAATTTAGCTGTTTTTTCAAGATGTAAATTAGTTGAAGAAAGAGAATTTTATCTAAAACTTTCCAAAGAAGAAAATTATAGTTTTAGAGAACTTGAGCGCCAAATTTCGGCAAGCCTATTTGAAAGAACAATTATAGGAAATTCAAAACTCTCAACAGTGTTGAGAGAAATCGACTCAGACATCACCAATTCTTTTAAAGACAAATATGTTTTTGAGTTTCTAAATCTTCCTGAACCACATAATGAAAGCGATTTACAGAAAGGTCTTATCAAACAAATGAAGAATTTCATTCTTGAATTGGGAAAAGATTTTTTATTTATAGATGAAGAATACAGAGTACAAGTAGGAAACAGTGATTTTTTTATTGATTTATTGTTTTATCATCGTGGCTTACAATGCTTAGTTGCATTTGAGTTAAAAACAGATAAATTTAAACCTGAACATTTAGGGCAATTGAATTTCTACTTAGAAGCACTTGATAGAGATGTAAAAAAAGCAAATGAAAACCCAAGTATTGGCGTTTTACTGTGCAAAGACAAGGATAATGAAGTTGTTGAATATTCTTTAAGTCGAAGCTTGTCGCCAACATTGGTTGCTGAATATAAAATGCAACTTCCGGACAAGAAATTACTTCAGCAAAAATTACATGAATTATTTGGTAGAGAAACTGGTGATGAATAACAAAAATAAATCATATACGTAACCCCACAAAGATTGATTGCTTTTGCTTGCGGAATTTCTAGTCTGATTTCTCCTTCGTCGAAATTAACAAAAATGAGAGAAATTGCAAATTCATAAATAATAATTGCTTCTTAAGAAAACGAAATCCCTAGCCCCGATAGCAGCGGTATCCTTTTTCTTGCTCCTTTAGCAAGAAAAAGATATAGCGGATAGCGGGAAACAGCTTCTAATTTTAATAATTATCGTTTATATTTGCAACTCGATATAAAAACACTGATTTTTATTTTAATCTAAAATCAGAAATCTAAAATCTAAAATTAAAATGAGACACACAAAAGTTAAAGACTTATTAAACAGTACGACGACGCTTCAGGAGGTTAATGCAAAAGGATGGGTGAGAACTTTTAGAAATAATCAGTTCATCGCTCTTAATGACGGTTCTACCATTAATAATATACAATGTGTTGTTGATTTTGAAAATACGCCTGACGAAACTTTAAAAAGAATTACTACCGGAGCTGCTATTTCTGTAATTGGTACTTTGATCGAAAGTAAAGGTGCGGGTCAGAAATATGAAATTCAGGTAAATAAATTGGAGATCTTAGGAGATTCTGATGCAGAAAAATTCCCGATACAGCCAAAAAACAAACCTAGTTTGGATTTCTTGCGCGAAAATGCACATTTACGTGTTCGTACAAATATGTTTGGTGCGATTATGCGTGTGCGTTCGGTATTGTCATTTGCGGTTCACAACTATTTTCAACAAAAAGGATTTGTGTACGTAAATACGCCAATTATTACCGGATCTGATGCTGAAGGTGCTGGAGAAATGTTTAAAGTTACGGCTTTACCTTTTGACAACACACCAAGAACTGAAGACGGAAAAGTAAATTATAAAGAAGATTTCTTCGAAAAAGAAACAAACTTAACAGTTTCTGGACAATTAGAAGGTGAAACTTACGCGATGGCTTTGGGTCAGATTTATACTTTTGGACCAACTTTTAGAGCTGAAAACTCCAATACTTCTCGTCACCTTGCAGAATTTTGGATGATTGAGCCAGAAGTTGCTTTCAACAATCTTGATGACAACATGGATTTGGCTGAAGATTTTATTCAGTACGTAATTAAATATGCTTTAGACAATTGTCAGGATGATTTGAAGTTTTTAGAAGGAAGACTTTTAGATGAAGAAAAATCAAAACCTCAGGCAGAAAGAAGCGAAATGGCTTTGCTTGAAAAATTGAACTTCGTTTTGGAGAACAACTTCAAACGTGTTTCTTATACGGAAGCAATTGACATTTTGAGAGATTCAACTCCAAACAAAAAGAAAAAATTTCAATATATCATCAACGAATGGGGAGCTGATTTACAGTCAGAACACGAGCGCTATTTAGTGGAGAAACACTTTAAATGTCCAGTAATTTTGTTTGATTACCCTGCAAATATTAAAGCGTTTTACATGCGTTTGAACGACAACACTGAATCAGGAAGAGAAACGGTTCGTGCAATGGATATCCTTTTCCCTGGAATTGGAGAAATTGTTGGTGGTTCTGAAAGAGAAGAGCGTTACGATGTTCTAATCGAAAAAATGAAAGCCCTGGAAATCGACGAAGAAGAATTATCATGGTATTTAGATACCAGAAGATTTGGTTCTGCAACTCACGCAGGTTTCGGATTAGGATTTGAGCGTTTGGTATTGTTTGTAACAGGTATGACAAACATTAGAGACGTAATTCCTTTCCCGAGAACTCCTGGAAATGCAGAATTTTAGAAAAAAGGTTCTAAGGTGCTAAGACACTGAGGTTCTAAGTTTTTAAAATATAAATAAAAAATAATTCAACCGCGAATTTAATTCGCCAATATAAGATACTCAGTACCTTAGTACCTCAGTATCTTAGCAACTTTTTTTATGCTAAAGCAATTTTTAAATTTAAAATTATCCCAAAAATTATCTCCACAGCAAATACAGCTGATGAAGTTAATTCAATTGCCTACGCAAGCTTTTGAACAACGTTTATTAGAAGAAATGAACGAAAATCCGGCTCTTGAAGCAGGAAAAGAAGACGAATACGAAGCGGATGAATTCGCAAATGAAGAATACGACGATTATGATGATGCAGAATCTGACAGAATCGAAGCAGACGACATTAACATAGACGAATACTTAAGCGACGACGATACTCCGGATTATAAAACTCAGGTGAATAATTATAGTGAAGACGAAGAAAGAGAAACACCTTTTGCTTCTCCGATAAGTTTTCACCAGGATTTAATCAATCAGTTGAATACTTTTATTTTGAATGATGAAGAACGCGAAATCGCTGAATTCCTTGTTGGAAGTATTGATGATATGGGTTACATCCGCAGAAGCGTTCCGGATATTGTAGATGATATGGCTTTTACTCAGGGTATTTATACGGATGAGAAAATGGTCGAAAAAATGCTTCAGGTAATTCATGAATTGGAACCTTCAGGGGTTGGAGCGCGTGATTTGCAGGAATGTTTATTGTTACAATTGAAACACAAAACGCCAACAGAATATGTTGATTTAGCGATTGATATTATCGAAAATCAGTTTGATGCTTTTACCAAAAAACATTACGACAAACTGCTTCAAAAATATGGTGTTTCGAACGAACAGCTTAAAAAAGCGATTCACGAAATCGAAAGATTAAACCCGAAACCGGGCGGATCTTATACCGGAAATAATAAAGTAACGGAGAATGTAGTTCCGGATTTCGCAATCAGAATTGTTGATGGCGAACTGGAACTGACTTTAAACGGAAGAAATGCTCCTTCCCTGCACGTTTCTAAGGATTATCAGGAAATGATGCAGACGTATAAGGATTCTCGTGATAAATCATCCGCTCAAAAAGATGCGGTTCAGTTTATCAAACAAAAACTGGATTCGGCTAAATGGTTTATCGATGCGATAAGACAACGTCAGGAAACGCTGTTTGTAACGATGAATGCGATTATGCATTATCAGGAAGAATATTTCTTAGATGGCGACGAAACTAAGCTAAAACCAATGATCTTAAAAGACATTGCAGATATGGTTGGTTTGGATATTTCGACAATTTCGCGTGTTGCCAACAGTAAATATGTAGAAACGCCATACGGAACGAAACTAATCAAGGAATTTTTCTCTGAAGCGATGAAAAACGATCAGGGTGAAGATGTTTCGACTTTAGAAATCAAAAAGATTCTTAAAAATACAATTGAAGAAGAAGACAAAAAGAAGCCTTTACCAGACGATCAACTGGCGGAAATCTTAAAAGAAAAAGGCTATCCTATTGCCAGAAGAACTATCGCAAAATACCGTGAACAACTGGATATTCCGGTAGCAAGAATGAGAAAGAAGATTTAAGTTTTTTTCCACCATTAAGAGATTAAGAAAAATTAAGCTTACTTTGAGTTTATAATACATAGCAAACCCGATAGGTTAAAAAAACCTGTCGGGTTTGCTGTTTTATTAATCTGTAGAAATATACATTATTCGTTATTCCGTAGGAATATTTCATCGGTAGAAAAAAAATATTACGATTTTCCAATTGTGTCCTGTAGGGACACTTGTTTCATGAAATCAATCATCAACATATCCATTTGATTATTCAAACGTTCCTACGGAACGTATATTCACAAATCATTTAAAATAGCTACCGACCAGACATTCCTACGGAATGAATGGAAATCCTTTAAAACAAAAAAACAACAGGTCCAAAAAACCTGTAGGGTTTATTTTCTATATTTTCACATATCAAAACCGGATTAAAATCCGGCCCTACAATATAAACCGAGCCGAAGGATCTTTTATAGTTCCGGAGGAACATATCATATTGTAGAGCTGGACTTCAGTCCAGCTTAAAACAGAAATATGATTAATTCAAATCAAAAACAAAAAACCCAACAAATTCAAAATCTGTTGGGTTTATTTTTTTTACATTTTCACATATCAAAACCGGATTAAAATCCGGCCCTACAATATAAACCGAGCCCAAGGCTCTTTTATAGTTCCGGAGGAACATATTATATTGTAGAGCTGGACTTCAGTCCAGTTTAAAACAGAAATATGATTATTTTAAATCAAAACAAAAAATCCAACAGATCTAAAAAAATCTGTAGGGTTTATTTTCTATTTTCACATATCAAACCGGATTAAAATCCGGCCCTACAATATAAACCGAGCCGAAGGCTCTTTTATAGTTCCGGAGGAACATACTATATTGTAGAGCTGGACTTCAGTCCAGTTTAAAACAGGAATATGATTAATTCAAATCAAAAACAAAAAACCCAACAAATTCAAAATCTGTTGGGTTTATTTTTTTACATTCTCACATATTAAACCGGATTAAAATCCGGCCCTACAATATAAACCGAGCCGAAGGCTCTTTTATAGTTCCGGAGGAACATATTATATTGTAGAGCTGGACTTCAGTCCAGTTTAAAACAGGAATATTATTAATTCAAATCAAAAACAAAAAACCCAACAAATTCAAAATCTGTCGGGTTTTCTTTCTACATTTTGACATATTAAACCCGATTAAAATCCGGCCCTACAATATAAACCGAGCCAAAGGCTCTTTTATAGTTCCGGAGAAACATATTATATTGTAGAGCTGGACTTCAGTCCAGTTTAAAACAGAAATATGATTAATTCAAATCAAAAACAAAAAACCCAACAAATTCAAAATCTGTTGGGTTTTCATTTATTCAAACATCAGCTTATTTATACTGATCAGGCAAAATTCTTATTTTAAATAAAGTTACTTTCTTTTTGTCGTAATAATTATAAATCAATGAAAAATCATTGTCCCTAAAAACCTGAAGACCCGGATTTGCTTTAGCAGTGCTTATTAAGCTTTTTTCGATCTCTTCCTGTATGATATTGATTTCTGCTTTTTCTTTTTCTACATTCAGCAATGTCAAATTATACTGAACAGTTCTTTCTTCAGGCAAACTCACACTATCTAAACGAATGCCTTCCTGAATTGTCAGCGGGCAATTTTTATTATATTTTGCAATAAGTTCCGTCACCTCGGTATTAACTTCCTTGACGCTTTTAGAAAGATAAAACTGAAAATAAGCAACCAGCACCAATGCGATTCCAATTCCAATTAATAGTAGGATATTTTGCTTCCTTTTACTTTGTTTTTCTTCCATATGTTTACTAAAACTTAATTGAATATTACTTTTCCTGGCTTTTTTTCATTGCATTATAATAAGCTGCGCGGCTTAAAGGTTCGTACTCTTCAGTCTCTCCAAGCATTACCAACTTATCATTATCTGTTTTTCTGAAACTATAATTCGCCAGATTTCCTGTTCTGGTACAAACAGCATGAACTTTAGTTACATATTCGGCAGTTGCCATAAGTGCCGGCATTGGACCAAAAGGGTTTCCTTTAAAATCCATATCAAGTCCTGCAACTATCACACGAATTCCCTGATTAGCAAGATCATTACAAACTGTAACTATCTCATCATCAAAAAACTGTGCTTCATCAATTCCGATAACGTCGCAGCCTTGTGCTAAAATAGCAATATTGGCAGCAGCCGGAACCGGAGTAGAACGAATTTCGTTAGCATCATGAGACACTACCATTTCGTCATGATAGCGGGTATCAATTGCGGGTTTAAAAATTTCGACTCTTTGTTTGGCAAATTGGGCGCGTTTTAATCTGCGGATTAACTCCTCGGTTTTACCCGAAAACATTGATCCACAAATAACTTCAATCCAACCAAATTGTTCTTTGTGATTTACTGTATTTTCGAGAAACATTTTGTATTTTTCTACCTTTAAAAATGAATAGTTTTTATTACTTTGTACTGGTAATAAATCGACGTGAAAAATCGTTGTTTTTCACTTTTTCAAAAGTAGAAAATTTTTATCAAATCGGAGATTCGCAAACGCTTATTAACAGAAATAAAAAAATATCTTTTAGATTTCTACCGGGAATAAAGACATTCAAATACAAAATATACTAAAATACCCTATTCACTATAATTTCAACAGTTATGAAAAAAAAATTGGAAGCCGATTTAATCAGCATTGCACATCGAATTTTAAAGCTTAAAAACAAATCCGATATCAATCAATTGTATCTTGAAACGCAGAAATTATATGAGAAATTAGCGGTTTTAAAGTTTGTAGACGAAAATTTCGACACTTTGAAGCCAACAATTGGTCACAGCGAAATTACTTCTGAAATTGAATCTATTTTTGATAAAGAAGAAATAATTCCGGCAGAAGTTAAAATCGAAGAACCAATTGCAGTTGCAGAAACTCCAATTGAAACTATAGCTGAACCGGAAGTTACAGAAGAAATCAAAGCAGAAGAAGCTGCCGAAGAAATCGTTACAGAAGAAGCTGTTGAAGAAGAAATTGTCGCAGAAATTCCTGAAGAAGTAATTCCGGAAATTATTTCGGAGCCAATTGCTGAAGTAATCGAAGAACCTGTTGCTGAAAAAATCGAAGAACTCATTGCTGAAACTAAAACTGAAGCAGTTGAAGAACTTTCTTTTACAACCGTTAGCGATTTAAAACCAATTCCGGATTTTGTACCTCTTTTTGAATTAGATAAACCAGAAGAAAAAGAACCGGAAAAAGAAGAACCTAAAGCAGAAATTTCAATACCAAATCCTATGACAATCACGTTTGAAGATTTTGGAGTGAATTATGCCGATGCGCAATTTGTAAAAGTAGATAGTTTTGAAAACGTTGCCTCTACTCCTGCTCCGGTGATCAATGAGTTTAAAGAGAAAAAAGAAAATATCGAAACTGTTGTTATAGAAAAACCAGCAGAAACAAAAGCTGTTACTTTAAACGAAAAACTGGCAAAAGGTTTCCATATTGATTTAAATGACCGAATTGCTTTCACCAAAAACCTTTTCGGAAACAGTTCTGAAGATTATAGCCGCGTTCTCAATCAGTTATTGACTTTTGACTCTTACGTTGAAGCGCAGGAGTTTATAGAAAACATGGTAAAACCGGATTATAATAATTGGGACGGAAAAGACGATTACGCAGAACGTTTCCTGGGAATTGTCGAGAAGAAATTCTCATAAAAAGTAAAACACAAATTACACGAATTAGCACGAATTTTTCTTTGTGAAATTTTTTAAAGACACCTGAAATTTGTGTCAATTAGTGAAATTCGTGTTCTAATTAAAATAGAATAGCGAAAAATTATGTCTAAATTATATATCGTTCCAACGCCTATTGGCAATCTTGAAGACATGACTTTTCGTGCCATCAGAATTCTGAAAGAAGTCGATTTGATCTTGGCCGAAGATACCAGAACCAGTGGTAAATTGTTGAAGCATTTTGAAATTGGCACGCACATGCACAGCCATCATATGCACAATGAGCATAAAACAACCGAGAATTTGATTGCGCGTTTGAAAGCCGGTGAAACTATCGCTCTGATTTCGGATGCAGGAACTCCGGCAATTTCAGATCCCGGTTTTTTATTGACGCGCGCTTGTGTCGAAAATAAAATCGAAGTCGAATGTTTGCCTGGTGCAACTGCTTTTGTCCCTGCTTTGGTAAACAGCGGATTACCTAATGACAAGTTTATTTTTGAAGGTTTTCTGCCTGATAAAAAAGGACGTCAGACTCGTTTTTTGGCTTTAGCCGAAGAAACAAGAACGATGATTTTATACGTTTCTCCGCATAAACTCGTTAAAACATTAGCTGAATTTATTCAGTATTTCGGAGAAGACAGACAAGTTTGCGTTTCACGAGAATTATCAAAACTTCATGAAGAAAATGTTCGTGGAACTGCGAGAGAAGTTTTAACCCATTTTGAAAAAACAGCACCACGTGGCGAAATTGTAGTAGTCGTTGCCGGAAAAACAATAACAAAAGAACCTAAGAAAAGTAAGTTTTCTAAGGATGATGAAAAAGAAGAAGAAGAAGAAGATTAAAAAATATTTATGCCACAGAATAAAAAAGTTGCCACGAATTTCACTAATTATCACGAATTCAATTAGTGCAAATTCGTGAAATTCGTGGCAAAAAAATCTTTCGAATCATTTTAATCTGTGGCAAAAAAACTAAAATTATACTCATGAGCATACAAGCCTTTTTAGAAAAAGTAAAACAAACTCCAAACGAAATAACATTCCCGGAAACTATTGCAGTAATCGAGGAAAATTACAATTTTACTCCAACCGCTTTCCTAAACGGAACGCAGCATAACGCTGCCGGAGAAAACTCTGGTTCTTGCAAATTATTTTCTTTTGCCAAATTGCAAAACTTAAGCAAAGACGAAACTTTGGCTTGTTTTGGCTCTTTTTATTTCGAAGAAGTTTTAAAAGATCCAAACGGAACGAATCACCAAAACATTAGAAATTTCATCAACTTAGGCTGGGACGGAATTCAGTTTGAAGGGAATGCACTAGAGCTGAAGTAAAAATAAAATTCTGCCACAGATTTCACAGATTAACACAGATTAAAAAATCCATTTAAATCTTTTAATCTGTGGCAAAAAAAATAAATATCAGATTAAACGATTTTTGATTTCTCAAATCTAAAATCTAAAATCTAAAATCTACAATAAAAAAATGCGTTGGACATTAAAAACAAAACCTTCTGAAGATAAAGTCAAACATTTGGCGCAAGCCCTGAATGTAGAAGATTTTGTAGCAACCCTTTTGATTCAGCGTGGCATTGAAACTTTTGAAGATGCCAAGAATTTCTTTCGTCCTTCGTTAGAACATCTTCATGATCCTTTCTTGATGAAAGACATGGATAAAGCGGTTGCGAGAATCGAATTGGCGATAGAAAATCAAGAAAACATTTTGGTTTTTGGCGATTATGATGTTGATGGAACAACGGCTGTTTCTTTGGTTTCGGCCTATTTAAAATCACATTATCCCAATATTGCTACTTATATTCCGGATCGTTATGCAGAGGGTTACGGAATCTCTTTTAAAGGAATTGACTTTGCCGATGATAACGGATTTTCATTAATCATAGCACTCGACTGCGGAATAAAATCTATTGATCATATCGCCTACGCGAAAGAAAAAAACATCGATTTTATTATTTGTGATCACCACCGCCCAGGAGAATTTCTTCCGGATGCGGTTGCAATTTTAGATCCAAAAAGAGAAGATTGCTTTTATCCTTATGATGAATTGTGCGGTTGCGGCGTTGGTTTTAAACTGATTCAGGCTTTAGGAACAAACAGAAACGAAACAATTGAAGATTTAGTTCCGTATCTGGATTTAGTTGCCACAGCAATTGCAGCCGATATTGTACCTATTACAGGCGAAAACAGAGTTTTGGCTTACTTCGGATTACAGGTTATCAACTCAGATCCGAGACCCGGAATCAAAGCTTTGGTGCATCAGGTAAAAAAGAAAACATTGGATATTACTGATGTTGTCTTTATTGTTTCACCAAGAATAAATGCTGCCGGAAGAATCAAACACGGAAATCATGCGGTTGAATTATTGACGGAATTTAATTTCGAACAAGCACAACAATTTGCATCCGAAATAGAGCAATACAACTCAGACCGAAAAGATCTGGACAAACAAATCACTAAAGAAGCTTTTCAGCAAATTATACAAAATCAGGAGGAAGACCGATATTCGACCGTTGTATTTCAGGAAGACTGGCACAAAGGCGTGATCGGAATTGTAGCTTCGAGACTAATCGAAACCTATTATCGTCCTACTTTGGTTTTTACCAAAAGTGGCGACAAATATGCGGCTTCGGCAAGATCTGTAAAAGGATTTGATGTTTACAATGCTCTTGATGCCTGTTCGCAGCATTTAGAACAATTTGGAGGGCATATGTACGCTGCAGGAATGACTCTGAAAGCTGAGAACTATAAAACCTTTAAAGACGCTTTTGAAAAACAAGTAGAGGAAACCATTTTACCCGAAATGCGAACTCCGGAAATAGAAGTCGATGCCGAAATTAATTTTAGCGACATTACCCCAAAGCTCATCCGGATTTTAAAACAATTCGAACCTTTTGGCCCTTTGAATATGACACCTGTTTTTATGACGAAAGATGCAAAAGACACAGGCTACGCGAAAACTTTAGGTGCAGACGAAGAACATTTGAGACTTTTTGTGAAACAGCATAACTCAGACGGAATTGCTGCAATAGGTTTTGGCCTTGGAAAAAAAATAAACATCGTAAAAAATCAAAACCCTTTTCAGTTAGCTTATTCTCTAGCCGAAAACGAATGGAACGGCAGCGTTTCTACCCAACTTATGCTTAAAGACATTAGAACAAATGACAACTAAAACAAACAAGCAGGATCCTTATCAGGCGTTACGCTACAGAGAATTTAATGTATTTCTAATATTGCGTTTCGCTATGGTTTTTGCCTGGTCGATGCAATTTATTGTTATTGAATGGGAAGTTTATAGTTTAACCAAAAATCCGCTTTCATTAGGACTTATCGGATTAATGGAAGTAATTCCTGCCGTTGGTATGGCATTATTTGCCGGACATATGGTCGATCAGCGAGAGAAAAAAGGTTTATTGGTAAAGTGTATTCTGGGATTCTCCGTAATTAGTTTTGGACTTTTTTTACTCACCTGGCCAAAAGTCGTTAGCGGCTGGTCTACTGAGGCTATTTTATATTCGATTTACTTTTTAGTTTTTATTGGCGGACTGGTTCGTGCTTTTCTTGGCCCAACAATTTTCTCGCTTTTAGCCTTGATTGTCCCTAAAAAAGTATATCCTAATGCTGCAACCTGGAGCAGTTCGGTTTGGCAAATTGGGTCGGTTTTAGGTCCGGCAATTGCAGGATTTTCTATCAATTATATTGGGGTGCACTGGTCGATGTGTTCTGTTTTTGCATGTTCACTTTTTGCTTTAATTGCTTTATCTCAAATTAGTAAAAAACCAATCCTCAATCCTAAAATTGGTGAACCTATAATGGAAAGCCTTAAAGAAGGTTTAAAGTTTGTTTTCAATAACAAAACGATTTTAGGAGTACTTTCTCTTGATATGGTTGCTGTTCTTTTTGGTGGAGCCGTTGCTTTATTACCTGTATTTGCTCAGGATATCTTAAAAGTAGGCCCTGAAGGCTTTGGAGTTTTGAGAGCTGCTCCGGCAGTTGGCGCTTTTATAACAATGATGATATCTGCTTATGTTCCTTTATACAAAAAAGCAGGTATGAAACTTTTAGGGGCCATTTTTGTTTTCGGATTATCGATTATTCTATTTGGAGTGTCGACTATTTTCTGGATTTCTGTATTCGCATTATTTTTAAGTGGTCTTGCTGACGGAATTTCGGTTGTAATTCGCCAAACCATTTTACAGCTTAAAACTCCCGATCATATGCGCGGCCGTGTAGCTGCCGTAAACTCTATGTTTGTAGGATCATCAAACGAATTAGGCGCTTTTGAGAGTGGTTTAACAGCCAAATTGATGACACCTGTTATTTCGGTGGTTTTTGGCGGAAGCATGACACTTTTAACCGTTTTAGGCTTTGGTTTAAAATCTCCTACTTTTAGAAATTTAGATCTTCGCAAAGACATGGAAGATCATCAAAATATGGAATAACAAATGAAGAAGATATTTTTATTGTCGTTGCTTTCCCTATCATTCTTAGTTAGTAGCCAAGCCCTTTACATCAAAACCTACGGAAACAAAAGTGACAAACCCATTATTTTTGTTCACGGAGGTCCAAGCGGCAATGCTACACTTTTTGAAGGCAGCAATACCGCAGAAGAACTTTCGAAGAAAGGCTTTTTTGTCATTGCTTACGACCGAAGAGGCGAAGGAAGATCTACAGATCCTAATGCCAAATTTACTTACGCAGAAGCTTTCCAGGATCTAAATGCGATTTATAAAAATTATCATCTCAGAAAAGCCACGCTTCTTGCTCATAGTTTTGGCGGACTGGTTGCGACTTTATATGCTGAGAAATATCCTCAAAATATCAATGCGCTAATTCTTGCCGGAGCTTTATTTTCGCAACAGGAAACATACAATCATATTCTGGATTCGGTTAAAAAAATATATACTAAAAAGAATGATTTGGCCAAACTCGATAAAGTAGCTCTTGTTGAAAAACTCAATAAAAATTCTGCCGAATATCGAAAAGTATGTTTTGAATTGGCCGGAGAAAATAATTTCTTTAAAATACCACATCCAACCGAAGAATCGAAAAAATTATATGCTGCTTATGATGCAAGTGATTTTTTTAAAACCAACATTAGAAATAAAAATGCTCCTTTACTTTTCTATCAAAACGAAAAGAAAAACAATATAGACACCAGGCCATCTTTAAAAAAAATAAAAGCTGAAGGCATTCCTATTTATGCGATTTATGGCAAAGAAGATGGCGTATTTTCTACAGAACAACTTAGCTCTATTAAGAATTTGGCAGGTAAAAATCATTTCGCTTTATTGGACAATTGCTCACACTATCTCTTTGTTGATCAACAAAAAGAGTTTCTTTCGAATGTTAAAAATTGGATAAAGTAAGTTTTGTTTTTAATGGTTTTTCATTTCTTTATAAGAAATTTTCTAAATGAAATTCACGAACCTTTTACTTTTATTCCTGATTGCTTTTAATTGCTTTTCTCAGGAAAAAACCATTTCCGGCGAAATAAAAGACGCGCAAACCAATTCGATTTTAGAATACGTAAATGTGGGAATCAATAATAAAAATGCAGGGACGGTTTCAAACTCACAAGGCATTTTCAACTTAAAACTTAATGATAAAGTTGGTGCTAATGACACTATTGTATTCTCTTATGTGGGTTATAATTCCAAAAAAATAATTGTAAATCAATTAAAACAAGAAAAGAATCTGATCCTTTTAGAGCCTTCGGACAATATGCTAAAGGAAGTGGTTATAAAGTTCAAACAGCCTAAACCCAAACAATTTGGCAGAAGTGCGAAAGGCCTTTCACTAATGCATTCTAATTTTTACTACGCTCTTGATAAAGATGTTGATGACCGGTTAAGCCGCGAAAGAGGAATGAAATTTAAAATCAAAAAAGACTGTAAGCTGAGCGATTTTAATTTTAATATTACTTCAAACGAGTTCAAATCAGTCAAATTTAGATTGAATTTTTACAAAATAGAAAATGATCTGCCCACTAATCTCATCGTGGATAAGGATATTATTTTTGAAGTAAAAAATGGATTTCGGGGTTTATACACTTTAGATTTAAATCCTTTTGACATTTATCTCGATAAGGAAATGGGTGACATTGCCGTAACCATTCAATGGATTGAAAGTGTAAAAGAAAACGAAAAAAGTAAATTTTTCGCCATTTCAACTGCTATGTCAGCTACTGAAACGAGTTTTTACAGAGAAAAAAACAGGAGCAATTGGTATAAAAGCGGTCAGAGTTTGACTTTTTACCTCAACGCAATGTGTCAATAACAACATTGATCTTACGATCTAGTTATCGGTTAACATAAAATTATCTTTTTTATGACTTTTTTATTTAGAATTAATATAAATAATATTTATATTTGTTGAAATAAAGGGATTTATAATGAGAGAAATAGAACAATTATACCACAACAACTTCGGTATCGCCTTTTACTGGAAAAAGGACAACGAAACTATAACTGATAAAATACAATTGGTTTTTAAGGAAACCGGATTCTACTTTACGATCCAGGAATTAAATTATTTTTGTGATTTAATCGAAGACAGCATGATCGAAAATGCTTGTTGCGAAGCTTGTGAATTAAAAAACTCCTGTCACAAATTTTTACTTAAAACTCCATGTGCATCCATAGATTTAGCAGTTTCTGTAAAGGAATTAAAATCGATTAAGGATTTGGTTGAAGGTTCTTTATTCAGAATTGAGCTTGACGAATATGTTTACGGAGTTGGCTTAAACTAAGATACATTCTAAATATTTTAACAACATTTTTTCATTATTGAAATATATTTTGATTTTCTTCAAAAAAAAGTATATTTACAGCAATGAAAAAAACCAGAATACTTTTTATCCTTATTTTTTTGGCAGTTTTCTTTTCGAACTGCAATAATAAATCCGACGAATATATTGATCCGCGAGGTCCTGATTATGCGGGTTCCGAAAGCTGCATTCAATGCCATAAGGTAGAATACGACATGGCGTTAAAAAGTTCGCATTTTAAAGCAACTGCACCTGCTGTTTTAGGAAATGTCCTTGGCGATTTCGACGAAAAAAACCACACTTTTATTTACGACAAAGACACTAAACTGGTCATGGAGAAACGCAATGACAGTTTATATCAGGTTTTATATAAAAACGGAAAGGAAGTTCAGGCACATCGCTTTGAAATCGTTTTTGGTACTAAACATGCACAAACATCAGTTTATTGGCGAAACAATAATACCTACGAATTGCCACTTTCTTATTATAATGCAATAAATAGCTGGGCAACAAGTCCGGGCTTTCCTGCTGACAAGCCTTATTTTGACCGAAAGGTTATAAAAGATTGTTATGGTTGTCACAGTTCGAACATAAGCAGCAGAAGTGTAAACCAGAAACCTGAAGAGGTAAATTTTCTATCTGCAGAAGTTGAAGATGTAATTGATAAAAAAACTATTGTTTACGGAATTGATTGTGAACGCTGCCACGGACCTGCAAAAAAACATTCTGATTTTCATCTGAAAAATCCAAATATAAAAGTAGCCAATAGCATTGTAAGCTATAAAACATTAAACAGACAACAAAAGTTAGATGCTTGTGCACTTTGTCATTCGGGAAATGACGGAATGAAAATGAAATCCCGCTTTGAGTTTAAGCCCGGAGACAATTTATCTGAGTTTTACAGAAGTACCAGAAATGCTAATGACACAACATTTGACGTACATGGCAATCAATTTCATTTAATGTCGCAAAGCAAATGTTTTATCAAAAGCGAAAAAATGGATTGTATTACCTGTCATAATCCACATGAAAATGCTTCTAAAAACTTAGCTTCATACTCTAAAATTTGCATGAGCTGTCATCAGGTTTTAAAACACAACGCAACAACGCTAAAAACGATGTCAGGAAGTTTGCTGGCTAATAATTGTGTCGAGTGCCACATGCCTAAGAAAATGTCGAATGCTATTAAATTTCAAATTTCTAACACCAAAGAAATGTCGAATTATATTTTAAGAACACACAAAATCGGGATTTATCCAGCAAAATAAAAAACAATTATTCGCCGAATTTTTTAAGTTCAAAAGTTTCTCCGTCAAAAACGCCATAGGTAAAATAACCAATCCAGTCACCCAGATTTACATATTTGGCATCTTGACCAACGTCTATAATCATAGGTAAATGACGATGACCAAAAATAAAGTAATTGTAATGTTGGGTTTCGAGTTTGCGTTTGGCGTATAAAACCAGCCATTCGTTTTCCTCGCCTAAAAATTTTACATCTTCGGCACCTGAAATCAATTTGTTTTTAACTGATAAATATTGGGCTAAACTTACGCCAACATCCGGATGTAACCAACGAAAAAGCCATTTAGAAAACGGATTTGTAAATACCTTTTTCATTCGCTTATATCCTTTATCGCCGGGACCTTTTCCGTCGCCGTGACCAATCAGGAATGTTTTTCCGTTAAAAGTAAATTCCTTATTATCATGATATACCGGAATATTCAATTCGGTTTGAAAGTAATCGTTCATCCATAAATCGTGATTTCCCACGAAAAAATAAATCGGGATTCCGCTATCACGAATTTCAGCCAGTTTACCTAAAACGCGTACAAACCCCTTTGGAACAACTGTTTTATATTCGAACCAAAAATCGAATAAATCACCTAATAAAAAAATAGCTTCTGCATCCTGTTTCACCTCATCCAGCCAGGCCACAAATTTTTGTTCACGCGGCAAACTCAACTCAGGCGTTGGAGCACCAAAATGCTGATCAGAAGCAAAATATACTTTCTTCATTGAAGTTATGAGTTAGGAATTAAGAGTTATGAGTTAAACGCTCAATTGGAATTTGGATTTTTTTATTGGAATTTTAAACATTATCGCTCGCGTACCATTCTGCAAACGATGATTCTGTTTCCTGAAGTTTAAGAGAGAAAAGAGAGATATCCTTTGGCAAACGCGCAATGATTCTATCTGCAAAATCAACCACCATGTTTTCGCTTGTTGGCTGATAATCTACTAAAATTACGTGATGACCACGATTTTTCAATTCATTCGCCAATTCGATATGCGGCGTAGTTTCGTTAAAAACCGTTGCATGATCAAACTGATCGACGATTTCTTCTTTTACAATTTTCTTTAAGTCCGAAAAATCAATTACCATTCCGAATTTCACATTCGATCGATCTGTGATTGGCGAACCAATAACCGTTACCGATAATTTATAACTGTGCCCGTGAACGTTTTTGCATTTTCCGTCGTAACCGTACAAAGCATGCCCGGTTTCGAAACTAAATTGCTTTGTAATTCTGATATTACTCATCGATTTGAATTTTAGGTTGCAAATTTACAAATTAATAACCGTTTTCATCTCTTTTTTTAGCTCTGTTATACATCCAATATGCAATTAGAATCAAAACTACGAAAGGAATGAACGATCCGATGATCACCCCTATCTGATAACTGCCGTCAGGAGCGGTTTTAATTTTCTCTGCGACATCGACTTTTTGAAATAATGAAATGATATACATACTGATAATTTTAAGCTCAAAAATTCCAATATTTAAATTCCAAATTCCAATAGCCAACTCAATACTATTGGAATTTGGAATTTCCTATTTGGAATTTTATTTTTTTTTATTTTTTAAATTGAGTTAAGGCTTCCCTGGCGAAATCAGACAAAACCAATTTTCCGGTAATAGCAGCACGTTCTATAAGTAACGATTCCCAATGCTCCGTTCCTTCCCAAATAATTTTCTTCATTTCCTGCAAAGCTTCAGGATTATACAAACTTAGTTTTTCAGCAAAATTGGCAACTGCATGATCAAGATCTTCTGCCTTGTGAATTTCAGAAAACAGTTTATTTGCTAAAGCCCACTCTGCCGATTTCCATTCGTGTGCAGCCAGTGCCATTTCGGCCATTGCAGCTTTTCCTATTTTACGGGAAACGGCAGGCTCAATCACAAACGGACCAATACCAATTGCCAGTTCTGATAATTTTACAGCACATTCAGGAGTTGCCAAAACATAATCGCAAGCCGATATAATTCCGACACCACCACCAACAGCTTTTCCCTGAACACGTCCAATAATAAGTTTAGAGCAATTGCGCATGGCATTTAGCAAATGAGCAAAACCAGAGAAAAATTCAGTTCCCTGCTCCTCATTTTCTACCTGCAGAAGTTCATCAAACGAAGCACCGGAACAAAATACTCTGGATCCCTCGCTTTGTAAAATAATCACCGAAACAGTTTCGTTAAGACTTAAAGAATTGATTTCGGTTGTTAATCGATCCAATAATTCCCTTGGAAAAGAATTACTCGCCGGATGACCAAATTGCACTTTTGCAACAGCATTATTAAAGACAGTTTGTAAAGAACCGTTTTGATTTTCTGAACTCATAAAAATAAATTTGATCGTAAAGTTACGGTTTTGAAAAATAATTTCGCCTGAACGCGATTTGAAATTTGTTTTTTGAAAATTAATTGACTTTATTTGCTATCGCTTTGGGGGATTAGCTCATTTGGCTAGAGTATCCCGATCTGATCGGGAAGGTGACCGATTCGAATGCAAATTCTAAAGTTTACAAAAAAGGGGGATTAGCTCATTTGGCTAGAGCGCTTGCCTGGCAGGCAAGAGGTGATCGGTTCGAATCCGATATTCTCCACAAATATTTTACAATAAAAAAATACCCAAACATAAACATATGTTTGGGTATTTTCATTTATAGAAACAATGTTTTACACTTATATCTTATTTTCAACCTCACTTAATAAATATTATATTGGGTCTTGTCAAAATATTGAACAACGCTTACAAGATCATTTAAACAGCAGAAGTAAGTTTACCAAAATCGTCAAAGACTGGGAATTAAAATATTTTGAAACTTTTCTGACCCGCAGCGAAGCCTGCAAAAGAGAATTGCAAATTAAAAAAATGAAAAGCAGGAAATACATCGAAACATTAATACAAACAAAAGGCTAGAGTATCCCGATGCATCGGGAAGGTGACCGGTTCGAATCCGGTATTCTCCACAAACCTATTTTAAGTCTATAATTTATTATTTATAGACTTTTTTTATTTCTACTACATCCTTATTCAATACAAAACTTGTTTAGATTAGAGCTGTTTTACACAAGATCATATTTAACTTCTTAAGTTGTCATCAAATTATCTTAATTTAACCTCTGTAACAATTCGTCAAACAATTCGTCTATAGATAACATTAAACAGGACAAATTTCAGCATAAAAGAACATTTTGCTTCATTTACAAAACAGACAACCAATAACATAAACCAGAACCAACCGTATGAAAAATAAAATCTTACTTCTATTTTTATTTTTAACAACCTTAGGATTTGCGCAAAAACCAACCTTTAAGATTAAATATTCTGAGCAATTGGCAGTTTTTGTTTTTTTACAAAGTCTCTCTGATAATTACCCTGAAAATGTTTTTAAAACCGAATTCGAAAAATCAAAATACAATACCGAAAAATATAAAACTATCATTTCAAACTTTGATAAATTAAATATCTATTACAGTTATCGGTTTGACGAATATCCTTTCGGTTCAAAAAAGACAATGCAAACGGAAGACATCGTGAAAAAAAATCTGATTGAAACCGAAAACCTAACAGATTTCAAACTTCGAACTATTGGCTTTATTTCCAGCAAAACGTTGAGTGATTTTGCAGAAAGTATTTCAGCATTTACCCCAATTTACAACGAACTAATTTATAATCCGAACAAAGAAAAATTCGAAAAACAAGTCGAAGAAATTAAAAAATATTCTAACGAGCATAATATCGAAAACTACTTTCAAACAGGTCTAACATTTTACAATTCCAGTTGGGATAATTCAATTCCTTTCGAAATAGCTTTTTATCCCCTACCCAATTCTGAGGGATTTACAGCGCAAGCATTTTGCAACAATTTTATTAGCGCAGTACAAACTGACCTAAAATCCCACAAAGATTTATTTAGTGTGATGCTGCACGAAACGTATCATATTATTTATGACGAGCAATCACTTGAAGTAAAAACCCAAATTGATCAATATTTTAAAGAAAGTAAATCAAAATACAGTAATTATGCTTATCAGCTTATGAACGAAGCTCTGGCAACAGCATTAGGAAATGGTTATGTTTACGGAAAACTAGACGGACAAATTGATCCCGGAGATTGGTATAATAAAAAATACATCAGCCTTATGGCAAAGCAAATTTATCCCTTAGTAACAGAATATATCGACCAAAAGAAACCTATGGATAAAAACTTTATCGACAGTTACATCAATCTCTACGAAGTAAATTTTCCGGACTGGATAAACGAACTCAATAACATAATGAGTTACCGATATGTCCTTACCGAAAACGAAGACGATATTAATGCCATAAGAAAAATGTATCGTTATCGTTCCAGAACCGAAGGAGAATATCAAATTACCGAAGCCAGCATCGAAAAGATGAAAAAAACATCACTTACAAAAGTGATCATTATCTCAAAAAACAGTACCGAAAAGATCAAATTATTAAAAAATGAATTCCTGGAATTAAAAAACTGGAAGGCTAATGCCAACAAGGAATTTGCACACATGATTTTATTAAACGATAAAAGTCAATTGATTGTAATCAATCAAAAAACATCGACAATTGAAACGCTTTTTAAATCCATAAAATAAGGATTATTAACCCAAACCACTATTGCTTTTCTATTTTTATAAATTGTCGTAAACTATTACAATCAAAACCTATACAGTCTCTTTTATAGATTTTCTCTTCATTTATTTGTTTAAAATAAATAAGACATGAAAAAACTAATTTTATTATTTGCTCTGATCTTTATTACTTCTTGTTCTAAAGACGATACAAATCATGAGGATGTATTTACCAATGATACATACATGTATTTTGATCCTCCAAATTGGTTATTGGGTACGTGGACTAACACTCAAGGTGACAAAATAACGTTCACAGCAAACAATGTAATTTTTAATGAATACGGAAATCCCGCTAATTCTGCCAACGAAGAAATTGCCTATTATGAGAAGAATTTTGGAAACCCAAATATCCAGGAAACAGCTTACGCTAATTACTACAGTTTAAAATACAATTACAATATCGATTATCGAATGAAATTTACCATCATTCAAATATCCGACAGAAAAATAGATGTTGAAGGTTTCTTTACAGGAACATTTACAAAACTTTAATATTCCAACAATTAAAACATAAAAAACCCTTGTAGAACAATCCTGCAAGGGTTTTTAGTTTTATTCAGACCACTGTTTTTACTTTTCATTTGCCGCATCATCAAAATTCGGTTCGTCTTCTTCCGGTTTCTTAAAATCATTATTCAGCAAATCTGTTAGTTTCTTTTTCTCTTTCTGATTCTTTTTTGTGGTCAACACGACTAAAATAATCGCCACTGCAACTACAATTCCTATTATTACCCAATTGATTTCCATGACTTTAATTTTTTATTAAAGTTAAGATTTTAAACTTACAGAATATTATCAAAAGGTTAAGCCTTAGTATTATAAAATTCAGGAGCAGAAAGTTTTGCTTTCAAAACACCAATTGTCCCACTGTACACTGTATCCTATCTTCGGGCCATAAGTATAAAAATAAACACGAATTTCACTAATTGCCACTAATTAGTTTGTGAAATTAATTCCACAAACTAAGCTGACCATTAAAATTTGTGCAAATTTGTGAAATTAGTGTTTAATATTTGTGTCCAGATGGCAGGTTTCGATCAGCGCTAGATTAGAGGTTTTAATTTATTAGACATCTTTTTTTATATATTTATAACTGCAAAATGCCACTTGGTTTTTAATTTACTTGAAAGCTAAGCAAAATAATACCCCAAAATACCGTGAATACAACATCTTATAATTTCCTCCTGACCAAAATGTTTAAAAATCTAAAAAAGCCTTTATCAATTGGCTTGCTATTTTTCATAAGCACCCTTTTAGAGATTTACTGGGCTGTTGGCGAATTTTCCGGACGAATGTCAAGTGGCAATCCGGATGCTTCGTTTTTTGATGATGCTTATTTAATTTCATTGTTTACAACTATCTTTTTGACCATTGTATTTCTTTTTCTTTCCCTCATTAAAAACAAATATTTAAAAATCATCATTCAATTTATGTTCTTAATTTCAGTTTGGTTTTTCTGGAATTATACCGTTTTTGTCGATCGCGAATCGTCCTGGAGTACCTATGCTTTCAACGAAGAACTTTATTACACCCTTTCGGTTTCAATTTTGCCGGTGTTAGTTTTATCAATTCCCACAATATTTGGTTTAAATTATATCTTAAAAAGTCATGAGCCAAAATAAAAAATCTACAATAGTTTTAAGAGTTTATCTGATTCTTAGTTTGCTACTGGCAATAGATTGCCTGTTGTATTATTATGAACTCATTAGTTTACGAGGCTATTACAGCGATGTGGTTCTCTATTGGCTGTGGTTTGTAACCAACTTTGTGGTGATTGTACTATTTTGGAAAAAAATAATGGCAAAATTACTTTTGGGAGGAATTATATTAGCCATAATACTCAGCATTTTACCGTTAATGATGCCTTTTTATGCATGGATACTTTCGACTACACCACTAGGATTAATGATAGATAGAAATCTAAATGAAAAATACAGAGCGCAAATTGTAAGCTACAGTGCAATGACCCCACCGTGGCTTGAAGTAATAGAGAAACATGGTTTATTGGAAAAAAGAATATTAAAAAGTACCGATTATCAACTTATGAACGATAATCTAAATGTAAAAATCAGAACAGCAAAAGATATTATTTTTAATCAAGAAACTGATAGCACACTTACACTTACCCTATTTTATGGCGGCCCAAACAAAACCATTACCTTCAACAAAAATACCGGGGAAGTCCTGAATATAAAAACAAATTGAATTGAACTAAAAACAAAACAATATGACATTATTACTCCGTTGGTTACTCGTACCTATAATAGCACTGATCGCATTATTGTTCTGGAAAGGCAGTCCAATACTTATAAAATCAGCATTATTGATTGTTCCGCTGGTAGTTATTGTAAGCTGGTTTGCGCACGAAGGAGCCTTTAGCGGAAGCGGCGGATTAGAAAAACTTTACGGCATATTAACCATAATAGCATTCCTGGTTTGCTATGAAGTCGGAATGTTATTTAATCGCTTTTATTTGGCCAAAAAAAGCATCGAAACCGCTCAGGATGATGTACTTCTTACTATTGGTGCAATTATATTAGTATTATCAATCGTATATTTCTTTATAATTATTTCAAAATAGATAAAAAACTAACTTCCCAAATTTATGAATCTAAAAATACAAGCAATTACAGTTGCCTCATTTATTTTCCTGCTTTCCTGCAACAACAAACAGGAAACTAAAAGCAATAAACCTCAGGCCAACAAAACAGCAACAACCCAAAACGACTCTGTACAAAACGAGGAACTTCCCAGAAAAGAAAGCATCAATTTATTTACCCTTACTTACAGAGACAGTACTGATGTAGCTTTTGTTTCCCTTTCAGACATTTACCCGCTCGACGATACGGCTTCAGACACACTTGCTTTGCCCAATATCGAAAAAATGGAAAAAAAGGCTGCAAAATATTTCACCTTAGAAAAAAAATACAGAAATCGTTTTTTATCCAAAACCAATATTTCCGAAACCGATTCTTTATTTGTCTATGATTATGCCAAAAACAAACTGGCTTCATTTGCCATAAAAAATCTTAAAGCGGCTGCATGGCTAAACGGTTATTCATCCGAAGAGGACTGGCCTTATCCCAAATATTACTACATGATTGGGTTCGAAATCAGTAAACAAAGTTTAAAAGGTTTTAGCGATTATTATTCTGATGTGATCGTTTATGCAGGCAAAGAAAATCCGTTTGCAAACGAACCCTTAAAACCAATTGTCTGGAAAAAAATTCCTGGTAAAGATTATCCCTCTAAACCTATGAAAAAAGAAGATCGTGCGCTCTTAAAAAGCACCGTTGCTGGCAATACATATTTATATAACACAGCTACTTATCAATATTTTTTACAAGACTATCTCGATAGTGATAAAATAATTTATGCCAGACGCCTTTTGGTAACCAATTCTAAAACCAAAGAAATCATAATTGAAAAGCTTTACAGCCAAAGCGAAGGCACCTCACCCGCCCCTCTCAACGGCGAAAACGGAGATAACTCATTTGATCAATACACAGGTAAACTCTTTAAAAACAAACCGCCGGTTGTATTTGGTTTTCAATATGAATCTTTTGGCTGTCCTGCCATTTCGCTGATCGACAAATCAAACGAAGACATTTATATTCAATGCGATAACCGACATTAAATTCATAATTTAGAAAATCAGAAGCAGAAAAATTCATTTTCAAAAAGACCAATTGTCCCGCTCTCAGCTATATCTTTTTCCTGCTAAAGAAGCAGTAAAAAGGATACCGCCTCGATCGGGGCTAAACTAGAAGTTTTAGTTTTTATTAGAACTTTTTTTAGTTTCATTACCCAATAATTTAATTAAAACATTTACATGAAAATTTCTTTCTGGCTTTATTGTTCAAACCTCGAAGTCTCATTTGATTTTTATCAAAAAGTTTTTAATCTCAAAAACGAAACCTTTTCCAACAAAGTAAAAACTTTCTTTGTACCACTTGATAATCATACCGAATTAAAAATAAGCACTTTACAAAAACCCCTTAACGAAGGAAATATCGAAATAAACGAAGCAGATATAAATGATGTATACAATCGTCTCATAAAAAACCAGCTTCCGCAAAGCGATGAATCTGACGTAGAAAAAATGCAGCCTGGTACATTTTCTGGCCCTTGGGATTATCCCGGCGGAAAAGCGCTTTTTCTAAAAGATCCGGACAATCATTTTATTGTTTTTATGGAGTGGTGATTTAATAATCCCGTTTATTGAAAGAGAAATAGTCATTTGACATAAAATTAAAAAAGCCATTCTAAAGAGAGTGGCTTTTTTGATGGATAGAATAGTAGTTTAAAAACATAACTTATTTTGGCTAAAAAATGACTTTTAGAGGAAGAGCAGAAAATGGAATTAATCTATTTTTACTAATATAGATTATATTTAATTATTTAAACACAAAATAATATCAGAATAACCGAACCTTCCAATAAAACAAAGTTATCAATCATAAATTAGAAACAACCATAGCAAGTGGGCTGAAAGCCCAAAAGCAATAGCGTAGTGCAACGCACTGCGAACTAAAACCAATCGTGAATATTGCCCTGAAAGGGCCAAAGCAAAAATCAATATGTCGCAATCACTATCAAAAGTATATGTTCATTTAACATTTAGCACCAAAGGACGTCACCCATTTATTGATCATACTATACAAGAGCGATTATGGCAATACCTTGGCGGAATCTGCAAAGGATTAGAATGCAACCCAATTCAGATTGGAGGATATAAAGATCACGTACATATCTTATGCTTGTTGTCTAAAAAGATTACTCAAATGAAATTGGTAGAAGAAGTAAAAAAACAATCTTCAAAATGGATAAAAACGATAGATAAAAATTACGTGAATTTTTATTGGCAAGATGGCTATGGTATTTTTTCTGTCAATCCATCACAACTAGAAATAGTAACACAGTACATTAAAAATCAAGAAGAACATCATAAAAAACATACATTTAAAGAAGAACTACTGGCTTTTTTAAATAAATACCAAGTAAAATATGATGAACGTTTTCTTTGGGATTAGGCTTTCGCCCTTACAGGGCTTAAACAATAATCCTTCATTTAGTCATAGCGCTTCGCACTATGCTATTGCTAATGCTCTTTCAGAGCAATTTTCCAGCATTTTAATTTTGTGATTTATACACAAAAAGAGATCATCAGCGCAAATTTGCAATCATCAGTATTCGAAACTTGTAAAATGGGCTGAAAGCCCTAAAAGCAATAGCGTAGTGCAACGCACTACGAATTAAATCAAAAGTGGAAATTGCCCTGAAAGGGCAAAAGAAAATTGAGAATAAAGATTCAAAGAAAAAGGTATTTATTAGAAGAACATTCTGTTAAACATGATTTTTGAAATTAGGCTTTCGCCCTGACAGGGCTGAAATACTAATAATCATCATTCTATTCATAGTGCTTCGCACTATGCTATTGCTAAAGCTCTTTCAGAGCAACAGGTTTCGAACACTTTAACCCAATAAGAGCAGTCTTGCAATCCGTGCCCGCAAAGAGATTGTTTTGTAACCAAATGGAAATTCTAAAAGTTAACGCCCCAAAACCGTAGGCTTTTTAGATTTAACATAAATCAAATCCGGTTCATTATCCCAGGAAATTACAAGACTGTCTTTTGTTCCTTTTTTAATAATTCCTAAATATAATCTATGAGGAGAATAAACAAAAATGGTGTCATTGTTATAACTACAATCGTAAACTTCGCCATTACTATCATTTATAAAATAATCAGAATTGATTTCTATTTTATTAAAATCACCCTTCCTGCGAGATTCCCACTTGCCATAACAATCGGAATTATTTAAAGGTTCTCTTTTCTTTCCAAAAGTCAAACTAAACGTTTCTGTTCTGGAGAATTCGTTTAATTTTTTGTTCTCTATTTTACTAAAAAATGCTTTTTTATCATAGATTTTTAGCGCTTTCGAATTACTATCTAAAATTGAAATTTTAAAATCTTTAGGAAAACCTATTAATGTATCGGCAATATGCAAAGGCAATGCCAAATATCGTTCAGCTCCTGTATTCAATACAATCGAGCGTATGACACTATGCTTTTGTCTTAACAGCCATTCATCATTTACTTCCTTTACAATACTTATAGAATCAGATGGTTTAAAAACTAATCTATCCTCTTTTTCATCCTGACTAATAAATCTTTTGTAATTATCTATAAGAATTTTGATCTGTTGATTTTTATACGTCGCAATTTCATTTTCAGAAAATTTAAAATTTATTAAAACCGTTATCTTTTCATCAGATCGATTGTACAGATACAGATATGAAAAACCATCCTCAAATGTTTCAGGTCGGGGTTTCTGCGTAGTTGCAACAAAAGAAAAACAAGAAAGAAGAAAAATAAATTTTAGAAAAAAGGGTTGCACTTTATATACGACAGATTCTTGCTTTAATAACCAAAACGAAACCAGAATACTTATCAAGGCAATATTATCTGAAAAATCTACAACGCGATAAAAACCAAAAAAGTCAATAAAAGCTTCTGAAAAGGAACTCTTCCAAAAAACAAAAAATAAAGCAACAGCAATATGAATTTCTTTGGTTCTTTTTGGAAAAAGGACACTCCAAAAAAACGGGAAAGCAAGAAGTCCCGCAAAATCAGATAATTTTCCGGTGAGATAATTATGAAAGACCGTTTTTAATATGAAGTCATTTAAAAGAAGAATCAATAACGAAACAAGAAAAACAGGATGAGCTAATCTATTTAAATTTTTTATCATATTTGATTTGACATTACGAATTAACAGGTATGGGAAAAACCTGCATGGGAAAAATCAAATTTCGAGCCAGAGAATGTTGTACTTAGCTTTTAGTCAATTCGATCCATTCATTGATTGTTCCTTCTCCTCCAACTCCTTTTACGTAATATTTATCTTTTTCTTTTTTTATCGAGAAAGTATTATTAATCTGCTTGCATCTAACATCATCATTCTCGACATAAAACAAGTCCAAAACATTTTCATGCTGCAATACTTTGTATGCTCCCATACATGATACCGGCTCATGATAAGAATCCTTATTCAACAAAACTTTGTCTTTTAAAACTGAAAAATAATAGGTGATATTTGCCATTCCGGTTGAAGTTTCTTCTGTTTCAACATTTACAGAAAATTCGCCTTGAAATTCTTTTGGAATTGCTTTTGCATCTTTTAATTTATATTCTAAAATCAGATCATTGTACAGCGTAATTCCTTTTTTATCTATTTTGTTCGATGCTATTTTTTTAATAAAAACCCACTTCTTATTCTCATACAAATAAAAATAAACCAAAGCACCGTCTTTCAGCTTAAAGTCTTCAGGGCTGTTGTATTCAGCCATTTCTTCTTTAGGAAAGAACTCTGCAATTTTGTAATATTCATTCGAATTCTTTCTTAGAACCTCTTTTATTTTTTGATCTATTATTTCAGGTTTTCCAATTGCAGCTTTATTTTCCTCAGAGAAGAAACCAAACATATAATCTGCTTCCCAAAAAAACTGTTCATTCCCTGTCTTTCCAATATAATTAACCGTAAAAACACCAAGATCATCAGAGGAAAGATAGGATGGATAAGTTCGAACCGTTTTTGAAGTATCAGGTAAAACAAAACCATTCTCCTGATATTTCTTATCTAAAAAGTCAACAGGAGCAATTTCGAAATTGCTTTTGGCTTTAGGCGTACAGGCTATAAATAATACACAAACCAATAATGTTATCGCAATTCTTCCGGTTATTTTATCAATCATTTTTAAAGAATTTTTAGTTTTTTTATGCATTAACTTTCATGGCAAATCCTACTTCAACAAATACCCAAACCTGATCGATCCGTAAAAATAGCCCGAATTGGTATTCGTCTCCGGATCTCTCAATTCCCTGCCTCTATAAATAAAAGAATACGACATATTGAAGTTATTGTGACGGTATTTTAAACCAAACTCTGCATTAAAACGAAGCGGCTCGAGCTCAAAAGTTAACGGACTTGTATTACTAAACATGCTTCCCTCGATCGTCGCATCATAAAACTGATAATTGACACTTGGCATTGCGTAGAAATAAAATTCCCTGATATTGTATTGCGGTACAGAACTTACCGAAGCATCATGCAAATTCGAATCATAAATTGGCAGTAATTTTTTAAACCCAATTCGGGTTAAGAATCCTGTAGAAACGCCATCAAAAATAGTTCCCACATTTGCTTCTGACTGAAAATGAAGATCTATAAAATCATTGTGTTTTGATGGAAACATTTTTTTCGAATACATCACATGCGCCTGAACAGCAAAAGCATTATGCAACTGATTTTCCCAGCCAAAAACTTCTTTATATCCAATAATATGATGAAAACTTTCCTGAGTTTCTTTCCCTAAAGCATTTGGTCCCATGAAGCCCAATTGAAAATCGGTTTTTAAGACAGATTCGCTTTCGTAAAAAAAACTTCTTCCCGCTTCGACAAAAAGATATCCGGTAAAAGGGCGATCATTTATCGTTACAGCTTCGGCATTAATAAACCTCGGATTATAGATATATTGTCCAACACGAAATTCGGTAATCTTCTTGTTGATTTTCGGGTTCTCATTTTTCGATAAAAAGCGATAAAAAAGCTCTAAACCATTGGTATAATACATATCATTTTTTGATGATGTGTATAAATCGTTGTCGGTAATAAAACCAATCTCTGTTGTTTTTGCCTGACCAAAAGCCAAAGCCGTTGTCAATACGAAGAGCGCAATAAATGATTTTTTATTTGGCATTATAATTTATTTTTCCAACCGCGCGCATTTCACGAACAATTCGTTCTTTTCTTCTGTTTATATAACTTGAAGATCCTGTTGCTTTAAATTTTCTTGGGTTGGGTAATATCGCAGCAATTCCGGCCGCCTGCATTGGCGTTAAGCTTGATGCATCGCGGCGGTACCAATGTTCTGTTGCTGCATAAGCTCCGTAAACTCCGTCGCCCATTTCGATACTATTCAGATACACTTCCATAATACGTTCTTTACCCCAAATTACTTCGATCAAAACTGTGAAATAAGCTTCGAGACCTTTACGGAAATAACTTTTGCCCTGCCATAAAAAGACATTCTTGGCGGTTTGTTGAGAGATCGTACTTCCGCCACGAATTCTACGTCCGCGTTCGTTGCTTTTATATGCTTTTTGAAGTGCCTTGAAATCAAAACCATTGTGCTTTAAAAAAGTTCCGTCTTCGCTTGCGATCACGGCTTTTTGTAAATTCATCGAAATTTTCTCAATAGGTTCCCAATCGTGATCAAAGAAAACTTCTTTACCGTCGAGTTTATTTTCGATTGCCCTAATCAGCATCAAAGGTGTGAACGGTACGGGAATATATTTAAAAAATACCACAGATGCGATTGAGATTCCGAAGAACCATAAACATAGTTTAATAAAAAACCATTTTACTTTTTCACCAAAAGAGCGATTGCCTTTTTTTGGTGCTGCTTTAGGTTTTGGTTTGTTTCCGGTTGATTTGTTTGCGGTTGTTGTTTTTGGTATCGGTCTTTTGGTTACTCCCATTATATTAAATCTGCTAATTCTGTTCCTATTAAACTCCCAATTGCTACTCCCATTCCGCCTAAACGCACTCCACAAAACACGTTTTCAGACAGTTGAGCAACAACAGGATTTTTACTGTTTCCTATTCCCATAATCCCACTCCAACGATGGGCAATCTGGAAATCCTGATTTGGTAAAATTACATTTTTAAGTAAATCCTCCAATTTATTTTGTACAATTTTCGTCTGGCCAAATTCTGTTGTTGTTTCTGTCTCAAAATCAAGATTTCGACCACCGCCAAGCAAAATTCTATTGTCTATATTTCTGAAATAATAATAACCTCTATCCAGATGAAAAGTGCCTTTTATATCTAAATTTGCAATAGGTTCTGTAATTAAAACCTGCGCTCTTGCCGGTTGCACAGCGCCTTTTGTAATAATATTTGCAAAACCATTTGTCGCAAAAAGTATTTTATTTGATTTAAAACTAAAATCATTTAGTACAATTTCGACCTGATTTCCTAAATCAGCATAAGAAGTTACAGTTTGCTGATTCAGGATTAAAATGTTTTCAGAAACCGCCTGCTTTAGCAATTCCTGCATCATATTTCCCGTATCGATTTGAGCTTCAAACGGATTAAAAATTAAATATTCCTGAATATTATTAAACCCAAATCGGTCCACTTCTTTAGAAAAAACATCGGCTTTAAAAAGTGGTTTCAAAATTTCATTTACAAAAGGCAATTTCGAAATACATTCGCTAAATCCGCTTTCATCCTCTTTCAGAAACAATTCATATCCGCCGTGAGGTTTAAAATCAATTGCCGAATCTCCTAATCTTTTTCGGAGTAATTGCAAACCTTTCCAACGTTTCTCGATGAGATTTATTACCTCTTCTTCTGAATGTGTTTTGAGATCTTCCAAAATTTCAGAGAGACTTCCAAAACAGGCAAAACCTGCATTTTTGGTACTCGCGCCTTGCGGCAGCATTCCTTTTTCTAACACCAGAATTTTTGCTGCAGGAAATCTTTCGCGTAAGCGTAATGCCGCATGTAATCCTACAATACCGCTGCCCACTATGGTATAATCAACATTTGTGAACCAATTTTTAAGTTCCCAATAACTTAATTCCATTTTTATCTTAAAATAAATTCCAATCTTTTGAATTCCAAATTCCAATTTAGGAAATAAATTTAAAACTTTATTTTCAATCGCCACGAATTCATGAATTTTCATTTTAAAAAATTATCAAAAAAAAATCTTGAATTCGTGACGGAAAAACTTTAGTATAAACTTTTGGGATTTTTAACATTTTTGGGATTTGGAATTTAACTATTTGGAGTTTAAAAGTTGTATTTTTAGCCCCACGAATATTAGAATTTTATTATGAAAAAAGTATTATTTACAACCTTAATAATGATGAGTTTAAACGCTATCGGACAGAATGTGATGTCTCCGGAATTGTTATGGAAATTAGGAAGAGTAAGTGCTCTTGGACTTTCGAAAGATGCGAAAAATGTTGTTTTTAAGGTTTCGACGCCTTCGATCGAAGAAAACAAATCGTCTTCTAAGTTTTACATTATCCCTGTAAATGGCGGAAATGCAACTGAAATTAAAGACACAAAAGAAGTTTTGGCCGACAAAAATGTTTCGCCTGACGGAAAATTTTTAGTGTACAATGAAGAAGTAAAAATTGACAAGGTTTTAGGTAAAGATTTTTATCCAAAAATGGACAAATCTGATGCTCAAATCTATGATGGTTTAGATTATCGTCATTGGGATACCTGGAATGAAGGTAAATTTAACCACGTTTTTTATAAAGAAAACAAAGACGGCGCAAAAGGAATTGACATTTTGAAAGGGGAAAATTTTGATTCTCCGCAAAAACCTTTTGGTGGCGACGAAGATTATATCTGGTCTCCTGACGGAAAAAGTATTTTGTATGTATGCAAGAAAAAAGCAGGAACGCAATATGCAATTTCTACCAATACAGATATTTATGAGTACAATTTAGAAACTCAAAAAACGACAAACAGAACCGAAGAAAACTTAGGTTACGACACAGCACCGCAATTTTCTCCAACAGGAAACTTAACCTGGCTGCAAATGAAACGTGATGGTTATGAAGCTGATAAAAACGATATTATTGTTGAATTTAAAGGAATCAAAACCAACTTAACGGCAAACTGGGACGGAACTGTAGATAATTTTATCTGGAGTAAAGATGGTAAAAACGTATTTTTTGTAGCTGCTGTTGATGGAACAAAACAATTGTTTACGGTAAACTTTCCGGGATTAACCAGAATTGCGATTCAGGTTCGCCAATTAACAAAAGGAGATTTTGACGTAAATGATTTAGTAGGATTTGCGGGAGATGATATTATCGTAACCAGAAATGACATGAATCACGCTCCGGAAATTTATGCTTTTAACTTAAAGAAAAATAGCTGGAAACAATTGACTAATGTAAATACTGAAACGTACAAAACATTAGCGTTAAGCAAAACAGAAAAACGTTACGTTACGACTACAGACGGTAAAAAAATGTTGGTTTGGGTAATTTTACCTCCAAATTTTGATGCTTCTAAAAAATATCCAACTTTATTATTTTGTCAGGGAGGACCTCAATCTCCGTTGACACAATCATATTCTTTCCGTTGGAATTTTCAATTAATGGCTGCTAAAGGTTATGTTGTGGTAGCACCAAACCGTCGTGGAATGCCAGGACATGGTGTTGAATGGAATGAACAAATTAGTAAAGATTGGGGCGGACAAGTTATGGACGATTATCTATCGGCAATTGATGATGTATCTAAAGAAAGTTATGTAGATAAATCACGTTTAGGTTGCGTTGGGGCAAGTTACGGTGGATATTCAGTATTTTATTTGGCCGGAATTCATAAAAACCGTTTCAAAACTTTTATCGCTCATGATGGAGTTTTCAATACAGTAAGTATGTTAGGAACTACCGAAGAGGTTTTCTTTAACAACTGGGATTTTGGTGGTGCTTACTGGGAAAAAGATAATGCTGTAGCGCAAAAAGCGTACACTACTTTTAACCCTGCAACTTTAGTACAAAACTGGAACAAACCTATCTTGATTTTTCAGGGAGGAAAAGATTACCGTGTACCAATTGGGCAAGGACAAGAAGCTTTTCAGGCTGCGCAGTTAAGAGGAATAAAATCTAGATTTGTGTATTTCCCTGATGAAAATCACTGGGTTTTACATCCGCAAAACGCTCAGGTTTGGCAAGGTGAATTCTTTAAATGGTTAGACGAGACACTTTAATCAAATAATTTAAACATAAAAATAGCCGTAGATTTTATATAATCTACGGCTATTTTGTTTTTCAGACCTTTTAATTATGTAAAAGATTAGCATTTATTTGTATTTCTAAAACAGATTTTTTGAATAAATTGCAGCAATTTCCCAATATAAATCTTCTGAATCCCTACAATATCAATCTATGGAGAGTAAAAAAAGTTATACAGCACTCAAAGTCCTTTTTAGTTACATTGCTCTTTTGGGATTAGTAGTTACTGTTGGATGGTTTTTATATTCTGAAAATGTAGTTTATAAAAAATTAGAGGATAAAATTGCTTTCGAAAAAACCAAGATTCTTAGGGTAAGTAAATTATTTTCGAATGTTTATAAAACAGAAAGTTTAGCCCGAAAAACGATCCAAAACAATTCTGAAGAAGATTTTAAAAACTATCTTATCGAAACCGATTCTTTAAAATCAAGAATCGATACTTTAAAACAAATTGTTACCACTCAATATCAAAAAACGTTACTGGATAGTGTTACGTATTTATTGTCTGAAAAAACGAAAAACATTCGACAATTAAAAACGATAAAAAACAAAGCCGAAGATGAAGTATCGGTAAATACTGCTATTGATGAAATTACCAAAATGGAGTTTAAACTTCGAAAGTTAGAACTTCAGGATTTCAATAAAAACCCGAATCAATTGGGAAGCTATCAGCGCAATGTACTGCAAAAATATGTTGATTATCTTAATCAGAATATTCCGGATGACAGCACAAATACATTGAGCAAACAAGCATCGGATTCTATTTTGGCCAATTCGAAAAAATTGCTGAGCAATGTAAAAATTAAGGCCGAAAAGAAAAAAGAATCACTGAATTTTGAGGAGAACAAATTACTGAAAAACGAAATTGCCATTTCGGACCAGCTTCGTAAAGTACTTCGAATTATCGAAAGAGAAATTATCATCAACTCGATAAAAAACAATTCACTAAAAGAAAAATCACTTAAAAAAGTCAATGAGATCGTAACCGTTTCTGCTATTGTTGGTTTGGTTTTAACGTTGTTTTTCTCGATCCTGATTGTAAGCGATTATTCGAAATCGCAGGTTTATAAAAAACAACTCGAAATTGCGAATTTCAAAACCAAGAATTTGCTTAAAAGCCGCGAACAGTTAATTTCGACGGTAAGTCATGACCTTAAAACACCTTTGAGTACTATTGTGGGTTATTCTGAACTTTTGGGCAATTCTGATGTTACTACAAAGCAATCGTATTTCATTAAAAACATAAAAAACTCATCAGAATATATTACGCAATTGGTTCAGGATTTACTGGACTTTTCGAAAATTGAAGCCGGAAAAATTACCATCGAAAAAGTTCCGTTTTTATTACCTGATATTATTGATGAAGTCGCCAAAAGTATTCAGACCGTTTACAAACATAAAAACATTGATCTTATTATTAATGTCGATGAGAAACTGAATTCGAGAATTGTTGGAGATCCTTTTAGGTTGAAACAAATTCTGAGTAATATTATTGGAAACGCATATAAATTTACCGAAGAAGGTTTTATCAAAATTAGCGGATATATTGCGGAGAATGACAAGTTTTACACCATTAGAATTGAAGATACCGGAATAGGAATCGAAAAAGGAAATCAGAAATTAGTTTTTGAAGAGTTTGCGCAGGCAAATGAAAATATCGAAAAAGAATATGGCGGAACTGGTTTGGGATTGTCTATTTGCCAAAAAATAATTTCGATTTTGGGTGGTGATTTAAAACTGGAAAGTACATTTGGTAAAGGAAGTACTTTTGAAGTACAACTTCCGTTACAGTTTGATAATAGTCAGAATACAGTTTCTGAGGTTAAAAAACCTATAGTTCGCAACACCAAAAAACAAACTTTTATTGTTCTGGACGATGATATCAATCTTTTGAATTTGACAAGTGGGGTTTTAAGACAGGAACAACATCAGGTGCTGTCTTTTAATAGCGGTATAAAAGCTTTAGAAGCGATTCAGAACACCAATTTTGACTTTATTATTACAGACATACAAATGCCGGAAATGGACGGTTTTGCATTTCTGAAAAAATTAAAAAATTCTGGATATTCCACTTATAAAAACCAGCCTGTAATTGCACTTACAGGAAGAACTGATCTTGATGCTGCTATTTATAACGAAGCCGGTTTTACAACTGTAATACAAAAACCGTATTCGCCAAAAATATTACTGGAGACCATTCATCTTATTTTAGAAAATGACACCTTACCCAATGTTGACATTAATGAGCATGAAGAAAAAACCAGTACTAAATTGTATTCGCTGGAAACACTGCAAGAATTTCTAGGCAACGATACTACAGCATTAAAAGAAGTTTTAAAATCATTTATCGAAAGCAGCTCTGAAAACCTGAATTTATTAGAGAATGCCATGATCGACAAAAACACAGCCGAAATTAATTCAGTCGCACACCGAATTGCACCAATGTTCAAGCAAATTCAGGCGCGTGAAATTGGTGAAATTTTAAAAGTCTTAGAAAATAAGGATCTTGAAACTTCTGATTTAAACGATATTTTTAAGGTTTTGAAAGCAAAAACAGATGTGCTTTTTAAAGCTTTACACACAGAAATAGTTTAATCTATATTGTAATGCTTTAATTTATTATAAAGTGTTTTTCTGGTAATTTTAAGCAATTTTGCCGCTTCGGACTTATTATTCTGTGCTTTTGATAAAGCATGAATAATAGCTTCTTTTTCGTTTTCTGAAAGTGAAAAATCACCATTACTGGTTTGTTGTTTTTGAATCTGGAAAAACTCCACCGGTAACACATCGCTTTTTATAAAATCGCCCTGAGTTAAAAGTGTAGCGCGTTTTACGCAATTTTGAAGTTCACGTAAATTTCCCGGCCAGTTGTAGTTTTGAAAAATAGTAACTACTTCCGGTGAAAATCCGATGATGTCTTTATTCAATTGCTGATTGGCTTTTTCTAAGAAATAATCAGCAAAAACCATTAAATCTTCGTCTCTGTCTTTTAATGATGGAGACTGAATCGAAAATTCGTTGATTCTATGGTATAAATCTTCTCTAAAATCGCCATTTTTTACTGCTTCGCGCAAATCTTCGTTGGTAGCGGTAATGATACGTATATCAACATTAATTTCTTTATTGCTCCCAACAGGTTTAATTTTACGTTCCTGAAGCGCTCTTAAAAGCTGTATTTGATTTTCGTATGAAAGATTCCCTATTTCATCTAAAAAAAGAGTTCCGCCATTAGCAGCTTCAAAATACCCCATTTTATCGCTAATAGCTCCGGTAAAAGATCCTTTTAAGTGTCCGAAGAATTCACTTGCTGCCAATTCTTTCGGGATCGCTCCACAATCGACTGCAATGAAATTATTATTCTTTCTTAAACTTTGCTGGTGAATACTTTTCGCGATGATTTCTTTTCCTGTTCCACTTTCTCCAATAATCAAAACCGACATATCTGTTGGACTAACCAAATGAATGTGATCTAATAATTTTTTGGATGCAACAGAAATTCCTTTTACAAACTCGTTTTCAGTATTGGCAGTTTGTTTCTTTACAGATTTTTTTTCCTTTACAGGAATTTCTTCTTCTGTTTCTGAAGATTTTAAAGCATTGGTAATAACCAGTAAAACCTCATCAGGATTGAAAGGTTTCGAAATGTAATCAGCAGCGCCGTTTTTAATCGCTTTTACTGCAGTATTCACATCTGAATATCCTGTCATAAGAATTACAGGTATTTCAGGATAAGCCGTTTTAAATTCAGACATTAGTCCTATACCGTCAGAATCAGGCAAGCGAAGATCTGTCAAAATTAAATCGAAGGATTCCTTTTTGATGGCTAATCTTGCTTCTGCTGCAGAGAAAGCAATGGTTACTTCATATGCTTTTTTTACCAGAAATTTTTCTAATAATTTGCAAAACGAAATATCATCTTCTATGAGTAATATCTTTGGCATTTGTTTTTAGGGACTTTTTTGCTAAAATAAGACTATTAAAATTGTCTTTTCACAAAATTATGCAAAAAAAAAGAGATTGCGTAATGCAATCTCTTTTTCACCAAAAACATAAATCTAAATTCACCTAATTTATATCTTCAACCAGTTGCCATTGACATCTGAAAAAACAGTAGCCTTTTGGTCACCAACCGATATTTCGAGTTTATACTCTTTTTTTTCATTTACAAATGCTTTGTCCAGTTTTGCTCCCGGATAAGCAGTTTGCAGTGCGGTTTTTATAGCAGCAGGTACAACATCTGCACTTACTTCTGTATATTCTGTCTGAGCAGAAACAACCACCTTAGTTTGTGCGTGAGTTGTCTCATTACTTGCGTAAATAGACAAACTTCCTAAAACTATTACTGCTGATAAGATTAACTTTTTCATGTTGCTCTCTTTTTAATTATTTTTTAATGATGTTTCCAGAAGCATCTGTAAATACAGTATACTTTTTGTCACCACTAGAAATTTCCAACTTGTACTCATTCTTTTCGTTTTTGTACGCTTTTTCAAGTTTTGTATTCGGAAAAGATTTTTCGACAGTTGATTTTACAGCTGCCGGAACAGCATCTGTACCAATTTCAGTAAATTCATCCTGAACTGTCACTGACTGAGTCATTGAAGTTGTTACCGGATTAGCTGCCTGAATTGACAAACTTCCTAAAATGATTGCTGCTGATAAGATTAACTTTTTCATAATAATAGTTTTTATGGGTTACTTAATTATTTTTTGATAATTTTACCAGTAGCGTCTGTATAAACAGTAGACTTTTCACCTCTAACAGTGATTTCTATTTTATACTCTTTTTTCTCGTTTACATAAGCTTTGTCCAATTTTACACCTGGATAAGCTTCGTCTAACGCTGTTTTAATAGCTGCCGGTACGGCATCAACTTCTTTATATTCGTCCTGAATGTTTACTGATTGAACCATTGAACTTGTCACGGCTACATTCCCTGCTTGCATTGACAACCCTCCTAACAGGATAGCTGCCGATAATATTAACTTTTTCATAGTGATAGTTTTTACGGTTATTTTTTAATTATTTTTTAATCCAAGATCCATCTGCGTTAGCAAAAAGCGAACCTACTTTGTCACCTACTGTAACGTCTAGTTTATACTCTGATTTAGCATTTTTGTATGCTTTAGAAAGTACTGCATCCGGATACGCTTTTTTAAGTGCATCAGTAATTGCAACTGGTACTTCTTCTAATTTAATTTCAGTGTATTCGTCCTGAATTGAAATTGTTTTTACGATTGTATTTGTTACTGGAGAAGTTGAAGCAAATGATGTTAAACCTCCCAAAACGATTGCGGCTGATAAAAATAGATTTTTCATAATAGTTATATTTTAATATTGTTAATTTTATTTTAGTATTGCTAATTTGAATCTGCATGAGAATCTAAAGTTTAGCTAAATTATTTTTTAATCCAGGTTCCGTCTGCATTAGCAAAAAGATTTCCTACTTTGTCACCAACGGTAACGTCCAATTTGTATTCTGCTTTTTCGTTTTTATATGCTTTAGTAATTACAGCATCCGGATAAGCTTTTTTCAAAGACTCAGCAATTGGAGCTGGTAATTCTTCTAATTTGATTTCTGTGTATTCATCTTCAATAGAAATCGTTTTTACGATTGTATTTGTAATAGGAGTAGTTGAAGCGAATGAAGTTAAACTTCCTAAAACAATTGCGGCTGATAAAAATAGATTTTTCATAATGTATATATTTTAATTATTTAATAGTTGTTTACGCTTTAGATAATGAAAATATTGTGCCGCAACGCAAACGTTACCTCCCTAACTGCTTAATCTCTTATTTTTAAAGGGATTAAGCCATATGTGCCAAAATTAAGGATTGTGAAAAAGTGTGTAATTCTCTTAAATGTTGTGTAAAAAGTATACACAAATAGTGTTTACTTAGAGAATTTAAGCAATAAAACGGATAAACTTAGATGTTGCAAAAACCAAAAACATCTGAATCATGATTCCTTTTTAATTATTTTTCTACCAACGAAATATTCCTAACCGAATAACAAAAACAACATACAGTTTGATGAAGGTAATTAAACGACAAAACCCGATAGCATGAAATCTTTCGGGTTTAGCAATATTATAAAACAAAAAAGGCTGCCAAAATTTTGACAGCCTTTATATTATTCTTCTATAGGTTTCATTTTAAATGTATCCATAAATGCAGTTGTATAATCTCCTGCAATATATCTAGGATCATCCATTAATTGTCTATGGAAAGGAATTGTAGTTTTTACACCTTCAATTACAAATTCGTCCAAAGCTCTTCGCATTTTGCTAATTGCTTCTTCACGAGATTGAGCAGTCGTAATTAACTTAGCAATCATCGAATCGTAATTTGGTGGAATTGTATATCCAGAATAAACGTGAGTATCTAAACGAACTCCGTGACCTCCCGGCATATGAAGCGTAGTAATTTTTCCTGGTGAAGGACGAAAATCATTATAAGGATCTTCGGCATTAATACGACATTCGATAGCGTGTAATTCCGGTAAATAGTTTCTACCTGAAATTGGAATTCCGGCAGCAACCATAATTTGCTCACGAATTAAATCGTAATCAATTACTTGTTCTGTAATTGGATGCTCTACCTGAATACGGGTATTCATTTCCATGAAATAGAAATTTCTGTGTTTGTCTACCAAAAATTCTACTGTTCCAGCTCCTTCGTATTTAATGAATTCAGCAGCTTTTACAGCAGCTTCTCCCATTGCAGTACGCAATTCATCTGTCATGAAAGGCGAAGGTGTTTCTTCAGTTAGTTTTTGATGACGACGTTGTACAGAACAATCTCTTTCAGAAAGGTGACATGCTTTTCCGTAAGAATCTCCAACAACCTGAATTTCGATATGACGTGGCTCTTCGATAAGTTTCTCCAAGTACATTCCGTCATTTCCAAAAGCAGCAGCAGCTTCCTGACGTGCGCTTTCCCAAGCTTTCAATAATTCATCTTCTTTCCATACAGCACGCATTCCTTTTCCACCACCACCGGCAGTTGCTTTAAGCATAACCGGGTAGCCAAATTCTTTGGCTAATTGTTGTGCTTGTTCAAAAGATTCTAATATTCCTTCAGAACCTGGCACACATGGAACTCCTGCAGCTTTCATTGTAGCTTTTGCAGAAGCTTTATCTCCCATTTTATCAATCATTTCAGGAGCAGCACCAATAAATTTGATTCCGTGTTCCTGACAAATTTTTGAGAATTTAGCATTCTCAGAAAGAAATCCATAACCTGGATGAATTGCATCTGCATTTGTAATTTCTGCAGCGGCAATAATATTTGACATTTTCAAATACGATAAGTTACTTGGAGGAGGACCAATACAAACCGCTTCGTCAGCAAACTTAACATGTAAACTTTCTGCATCGGCTGTAGAGTAAACTGCTACAGTTTTGATTCCCATTTCTTTACATGTACGAATTACACGAAGTGCAATTTCTCCTCTATTCGCAATTAATATTTTTTTAAACATCTTACTTTAATTAGATAATTAGACAATTTGATAATTAGATAATTTTAGATGATTAACAAAACTTGTATTGTGAATCCTTCTAAAATCTAAAATCTAAAATCTAAATTTATTTATGATGGATCAACTAAGAATAAAGGTTGGTCAAATTCTACAGGAGACATATCGTCTACAAGAATTTTTACAATTTTACCTGAAACTTCTGATTCGATTTCGTTAAATAATTTCATTGCTTCAATTACACAAAGAACATCACCTTTAGAAATAGTACTTCCAACTTCAGTAAATACTGGTTTGTCTGGAGATGGTTTTCTATAGAAAGTTCCAATAATTGGAGATTTAATAGTAATGAATTTAGAATCTTCTGCCGGAACAGATGCTTCGCTAGTTACGTTTACAACCGCTGGAGCTTGTTGAGGAGCAACTGCTTGTGGCAAGGCAGCCTGAGCAGGCAATTGTTGTACATAAGTAGTTTCAGTTACATTTCCTTCTAAAGTTGTTCTGATAGTGATTTTTACATCATCCATTTCTAACTTTACCTCTGCAACTCCCGAATTTGCTACAAATTTGATTAGGTTTTGAATTTCTTTTAAATCCATAATGATTTGTTTTTAGTTTTAATTTATTTCTTATCGTAAGCCCATTTTAGGTAAATAGATCCCCAAGTGAATCCACCACCAAAAGCGGCAAAAATAATATTATCTCCTTTTTTGAACTGGTGCTCAAAGTCGCTTAATACTAACGGCAATGTAGCTGAAGTTGTATTACCATATCTTTCGATATTCATTAATACTTTTGATTCTTCAAGATTCATTCTGCTGGCAGTAGCATCAATAATACGTTTGTTAGCCTGATGTGGCACTAACCAATTAACATCTTCGTTAGTCAGATTGTTTCTTTTCAAGATCAACTCACTTGCATCAGCCATATTCGTTACAGCATATTTAAAAACGGTTTTTCCGTCCTGAATAATATTGTGTTGTCTATTTTTAACGGTCTCTTCTGTAGTTGGTATTAGAGAACCTCCGGCAGGAATTTTAAGAAAATCGCGTCCTACACCATCGCTTCGTAAGTATTCATCTTGTAAACCTAAGCCTTCATAATTTGGTTCGAATAAAACGGCACCCGCTCCATCTCCAAAAATAATACAAGTTGCTCTGTCTGTATAATCTACAATTGATGACATTTTATCAGCACCAATTAACAGTACTTTTTTGTATCGCCCTGACTGCACATAAGCTGCAGCAGTTGACATTCCGTATAAAAAACTTGAGCAGGCCGCTTGCAAATCGTATGCAAATGCATTTGTAGCTCCAATTTCTGTTGCAACATAAACTCCTGTAGAGGCTACCGGCATATCTGCTGTAGCTGTTGCCATTATAATCATATCAATCTCTAAAGGATCAATATTTGCTTTCGCAATTAAATCTTGTGCTGCTTTTATGGCAAGAAACGAAGTTCCTTTGTCAGCATCTTTAAGAATCCTTCTTTCTTTAATTCCAGTACGAGTAGTAATCCATTCGTCATTGGTATCGACCATTGTTTCTAATACTTTGTTCGAAAGAACGAAGTCAGGAACATAAGCTCCAACAGCGGTAATTGCGGCTGTGATTGTATTCATTATATTCTATTATTTCGTTTCAAATACTGCGTATCTGAAAAATTTTTAAAAGACTTGAAAATTACAAAAAAAAACGAAATGAATTTGTATGCATTTTCTTAAAAAAAGAAAATTATAACCAACAAAAAAAACTCTCACTATGTGAGAGTTCTAGTATCATTTACAAAAACGTATTAAGCAACCGCTACAGATTTATCGATAACAACTTGCCCTCTGTAATACATTTTACCTTCATGCCAGTAAGCTCTGTGGTATAAATGTGCTTCTCCAGTAATAGGACATGTAGCGATTTGAGCTACAGTAGCTTTATAATGTGTTCTTCTCTTATCTCTTCTTGTTTTCGAGATTTTTCTCTTAGGATGTGCCATTTTACTATATTATTTATCCGTTAATAGTTTCTTTAATTTGTCCCAACGCGGGTCAATATCTTCTTCTTGTTTACTCTCTTCTTTTTGTTCTTTAACTGTTAGCTCATTCAATTTTGTTAAAGCTTCGGTTTGCAAACTTCCGTCTTTTACTCCTGGATGAACTCGTTTTAGCGGTACCGAAAGTGCAATCATTTCATAAATGTATTGTGCAACATCTATTTCATGCTCTCCGTGCGGTAAGATCAACAGCTCTTCGTTATCATTATTGAATTCATCTCCAAAACGAACAATTAATTTCATTTTCCCTTTTATAGGAAGATCGAAATCTTCGCCTGTCAGATCACAAGGCACATTTACAGTTCCTTTGTGTTTGAATTCCAACTCTAACATGTTGCTTTTCTTATCTAAAACTAAACCTACTTTGATATCAGAACTTTGAAATTCGTCGTAATCAAAGTTCGCAAAGAACGTGTTACTTATTTGATACTCAAAATGGTGTTTTCCTAGCTTTAACCCTATGAAAGGAATTAAAAATTCTTTTGTTTTGCTCATTTCAACATCAATTTCACCAACTCGTATCTAAAAATCAGATACCTGAATTGGGGTGCAAAGATATAAAATTATTATAAAACTAATAATCTTATTCACCTTTTTTTGTTTATAACTGTTTTTCTTTTATTTTAAGAGGTTTTTGAGTAATCTCTTCGTACTGATTTCTCGAATGAAAAATATCTATCGCAAGATAAACTGCCTCTTTGAATGAATTAAAATCTGCCATGTCTTTTCCAGCAATATCATACGCTGTACCGTGATCCGGCGATGTTCTGATCTTATTTAATCCTGCTGTATAATTAACTCCTTTTCCAAAAGACAATGTTTTAAAAGGTATCAATCCCTGATCATGATAAGTTGCTACAATGGCATCATATTTTTCATATTGACCACTTCCAAAAAATCCATCAGCAGAAAAAGGACCAAAAACCATAGTTCCGGCATCGAATATTTTCTTTAAAGCTGGTTTTAAAACCAAATCATCTTCTTTTCCTATTACACCACCATCACCCGCATGTGGATTTAATCCTAAAACAGCAATTTTTGGTCGTACAATACTAAAATCCTGAATTAGAGATTTTCTTATGGTTTCGATTTTTCTTGTAATTAACTCTTCTGTTAAGTGCGAAGAAACCTCACTTAAAGGAACATGATCTGTCAATAAACCAACTCTCAAATTATCCTGAACCATCATCATCAATGCATTTCCTTCTAATTCCTGATCTAAATAATCTGTATGTCCCGGAAATTTAAAATCTTCTGACTGAATATTATATTTATTAATGGGAGCCGTAACCAAAACATCAACTAAACCATCCTTTAAAGCCTTGGTCGCCGCAACAAATGATTTTATAGCGTACTCGCCAATTCTCTCATCGTTTGTCCCTAAATTGATATCCACTCCTTCTTTCCAAAGATTGAATACGTTTACTTTCCCAATAACAACCTGATCCAGTTTATCAACTCCATGAAACTGAACTGTAGAAGTAAAGCTCTTTTTTACAAAAGAAAGAATTTTGGCATTGGCAAAAATAACCGGCGTACACATTTCTAACATGCGAGAATCTTCGAATGTTTTTAATATAACTTCGCTTCCAATACCGTTTAAATCTCCAATTGAAATTCCAACAATTATATTTTCTGCTTTTTTATTCATGAGCTCAGGTTATTTATTACTAATTTTGATGTGCAAATTTAGTAAAATAAAACAACAATGTTTACAGGAATTATAGAAACCCTTGGAAGGATTCACGAAATAAAAAAAGACCAAAGCAATCTTCACGTAACAGTAGAAGCTTCAATTACAAATGAATTAAAAATAGATCAAAGCGTTTCGCATAACGGAATATGCCTGACAGTTGTCGCTATAAAAGACTCTTTTTATACCGTAACTGCTATTGAAGAAACAATTTCGAAAACAAATATTGGCAACTGGAAAGTGGGCGATATTGTAAATTTAGAGAGAGGAATGAAACTTGGCGACCGTCTTGACGGACATATCGTACAAGGTCACGTAGACCAAACAGGAACCTGCATTAAAATCGAAGAAGCAAATGGAAGCTGGAACTATACTTTTGAATACGATAAAAACCTCAGCAATATTACGATCGAAAAAGGATCAATAACCGTAAACGGAGTAAGCCTTACGGTTGTAAACTCTAAAACAAACGAATTTAGTGTTTCGATTATTCCGTACACTTACGAAAACACCAATTTTAAAAACTTTAAAGTTGGCACAAAAATAAATCTGGAATTTGATGTGGTCGGAAAGTACATTTCAAGACTTTATTCGATAAACAAATAAGCAAGAAATCATTTTTCACAAAAAAAGCTTCAATTTACATTGAAGCTTTTTTTATTTTATTTCTATATATAACCGTACTACCTAAAATTAAGCCTGCAACCAATAAAAGAATGATATTTTTATCAACTGACATCTCGACTGGATCCGGAAAAGGAATCGGTTCCCCGTCCTCAACGAATGCCGTCGCGTTAACATTTTGCGGGCTAGGAGGATGAACTTCCGCTTTAACACTTGATATCGAAACCAAAACAATAAAAAACAACAAAAAAACTATTCTTATTCGCTTCATAATTTTAACATGCTGCATTACAGCAAGGTAGATTGTTAAATTTATTAAAATTTAATATAATTCGCACAAAAACAGGGGCTTAGACGCAAATATTTGACAAAAGTATATGTTTTTTGCAAAAAAACAAGATTTAAAGCAAAAAACGGCCAAAAAAGGAGATAATACTTTTTATCGTAAGAATAGACCCAAAAAAAAGCAAATTATCCTTTAATTATTTATGTATTATTTTACAATTTAAAACCTCAACATTAATACATTTTACTTCCAAAAAACAGCTAATCAATTAACTGATAAAAGATTAAAGATTTTTCACACAAAACATTTATTTAAAAAACTCCAAAAAAAAATGCCCTTACATTTCTGTAAAGGCATTTTTATGTGGTCCCACCTGGGCTCGAACCAGGGACCACCTGATTATGAGTCAGGTGCTCTAACCAGCTGAGCTATAGGACCGGTTTGAGGATGCAATATTACTACTATTTTTAATTCACTCCAAATATTTTGGGATATGATTTGTAATTAATTTCAAATAATACTGAGTCTTTTCAGAACACAATTGATTTTCAACCTTTTATTTCACATCTTTAAATGACATTTTTTTATCTAATTTCCTGACAAAGCTCGACTAAAACCCCATTTGTGTTTTTTGGATGCAGAAAAACTACCAATTTATTGTCAGCACCTTTCTTCGGCACTTCATTTATCAATACAAAACCTTCGTTTTTTAATCTACTAATCTCTGCATGGATATCTTCGACATCAAAAGCGATGTGATGAATTCCTTCTCCTTTTTTTTCTAAAAACTTCGCAATTGGACTTTCCGGATTTGTCGCCATCAAAAGTTCAATTTTATTGGTTCCTGTTTGAAAAAAAGATGTCAAGACTCCTTCACTTTCGACTGCCTCTTCTTTGTAAGACGGAACGCCTAATAATTTTTCGAACAAAACATTAGCATCTTTCATGTTTTTTACTGCGATTCCGATATGTTCAATCTTATTTACCATCTTAAATACAATTACTGATTTATATATGTATTAAAATAACCGCATTCTGCAATTACATCCTGATAGTATTTTGTGTCTGAATACTCTTTTTTCAAAGTTTTAAAACTACTCCAGGCTATAAAATTAATTTTATCATCATTTGCATCCCACCAATTCTTGAGATCATTATATTTCTTATTATAATATTCGTTTCGTTCGCATTTTGCCAACATGTAGATACATTTTGCTTTTTGTTCTTTTGTTGTTGCAGCTTCAAATGCTTTTTGATAATACATCTTAGGAACATCGCAATTGGTAATCATTTTTTTCATCGAATCTCTAAATGAATACGGATTTGAACCATAACCTACAATACTGGTTTCATAAAAAGTTCTGCCGTTCCCAAAATGAGTGATATTATAGAATGCATTCCCCAACAATAAACTATTCGTATAAACATCTTCTTTCTGAGCCAGTTTATCCTGCATTGATTTTATGGTATTCAAAAATTCAAGCTGAGAATATTTCTTTTTTTGATAGGCTGCGTGATCACAATCATGACAATCTTTAATATTTCCGTTAAACGGATTTCCTAAAAAAGTATAATGCTGAACTGAATCTGTTTGCTGAATAAACGCAATTGCTTCAGGAATTTTATTATTGAATGTTGCCTGAACGGCCTGAAAATTATTAATATCTTTTAATTTCAGATAATAAATTCCAACTCCAATTTTCTCGATTTCGGTTTTATTTGGCTTAGCCAAAAATCCTTTCATATCTAACAAATTCTTTTCGTTATCATAAAAGGCATTTCCTCCGCCCCAATAGTATAAATTAGAATGAGAATCACCTCCAAACAATTCTACCATTACGGGATCTGCTTTTGCTCTGTATAATGTAGCCAGATAATTCTTGCTCCATTGCGCCGCATTTTGATAACGGAATTCCTGTCCTTTATATGTTTTAGGAAGTTCCTGATACAGCCAATTCAAATCGGCCAGGATTGTTTTTTCGTTTTTATCAGTGAGCTTATCTATTTTACTCATATTGTTTACAAAACGAAGTAATCGCAATTGGTAATTGGCCAATTCGGTTTTCGGCATTGTTTTTTCCGCTTTATTCAAATTATTATCTGCGGCAGTATAATCCCCTTTTAAGGTTTGCAGATATCCTAATGAAATATCCCATAAATATGGTTTTTCAGTATTTCCGGCGGTGGCAATTTTAGACACTAAGTCGAAAGCTTTAGCATTCATTTTAGCTTTATTTGCGTCTCTGTTTTCTGCAACTGTTTGCTTAACAACAGGCGAATTATAATCGTCAGCATTTGTTTTTACCTCAAACGAATTATTTATGGCTTGCTCCTGATTGTTCACCAATCTGGTTAGTAAAAAGTTCAAGTGTTCGCTTTTAGGATCTAATTCATAAATTTTTCCGATAGCCTGGGTTTCATCTTTATAATATCCGTGAATGGCCCAAAGTGCTGCTTTTTCTTTATTACTTTTGGCCATTGCTAAAGACTTGTTCCAATCGGCATCATTTTGCGGACGAAAGCTATAAGCAGTAACAACTCTCAATTCAGGGCATTTATCAAATACCTGAGCATATAAATAATTTGATGTTGAATATTTTTTCTGTTGATAATTTATTCCCGCCACATAAGACAGTGCGCGGTAATACAAGGTGTTTTTAGCGACAGAAGCTTCGGTTTTATTAAAAAACTCGATTGCTTTTTTCTTGTTGCTACTATAAAAATAAGCTTTCATGGTAAGAAACCAATACCTGTTTTTTAAGAACGAATCTGAAGTTGTATTGTAAACATTCTCTATGGATTGAATCATCTTGAGATCATTAAAAGTTTTTGCCACAACGGGATCGTAACTCCAATAATCACTATTTATCGAAACGGTTTCTATCTTTTGTGCCAAATACAAAAACTCGACAAAACTCTTCACCTTTGCATCTTTCAAATCCATCTTTTTACCCCATTTTAATGAAGTTGGATTTTCTTTTTTATTTTTAAAGAAAACATGAAGTTGTGTAATATCCGTCTTGTTCTGAGCTGTTTTTTTCTCAGAAGAATATCTTGTCGTTTCTTCGCCAATTAAAAAATAATTTACGGTCGTAGTATCGATTTTCCCTTTTAGGTAATTCGACCAATCTGATTTTATATTTTCATTGAAACGCGAGTTATGCTCAGTATCAAAACCAATTCCGTAAAAAATAGCACCTGATAAAAAAAGTGGCGAATATGATTTATCAGTAAATGTTTCAGGCGTAAAGTTTGAATTATAACCAAAGAAATCCCAGTCATCGCCACCTCCACACGCATGAATTATTCCGTAAACAGAAAGTAAAGCAGCACTAGAAACAAGAAATAACTTGCTTAAAAATATTCTTTTCATAATTTTTAATATTGAATTCGTCTAAATCGTAAAATATAATTTCTCTTGGGCGCTGAACTACATTGTCATCTAATTCTTCTGCCATTTCTTTTAAATCTTCTGAAGAAATTGCCTCTATTTTAAGCAAATCATTTTCTTCATAAAAAATTCCATTTTTATAATTTGATTTTTTTACTTTAAAAAAAAGAGCATCAACTTTTTCAAAATTAGCATCTTTTTTAAGTTCGTTTGCATTGATTTTCGAACGTAATCCTATCACTTTTTGATTCCTGATATGAACCGCCCACGAATAAATTGGCAAAGCAAAATCAAGATGCAGCGGATATTTTTTTAAACTCTTCAAATATTTCCCGGCGATTTTTTGGCTGTAAATAGAATTTTCAGCATCCGGTGCAATTGTTCCCATATTATAATACATCAAAACTCCGGAATCGACATTTGGAATTTTTGTCTTTTTAAAATATTTGACCTGATGCAAACGAATTGTTGCCGAAAGTTTTTTCTTCGAAAGTTTTTTAAATTGTTCTATAAATTTAAGATAATTGTCTTTACTTTTCAATGTCCAATCGCAATCGATTTGAATTTCCTGACAAGAAATTTTATTCTTAGTATTCATTTCTTCGACCAAGTGAACGGTCTTCTGAACCAGATCATCAATATTAAGATTAGGTAATGACATGACTTTGTTTTGAATAAAAACTACCGGAACAACATTAAAACTATTGATATTTTCCTGAAACCGGATGGGACTTATTGGAATTGGTTCTTTGGTTTCAGGATACAGACCTATATCAAAATAACGGATGTAAAGCTTAGTCACATTATTATCCGTCAAAACTTCCTTCTCAGTTTCGGATAATTTAAAGATCGTTTTCCAATAATAAAAAGCTACGACTGGCTTTTCATTTTTACCACAAGAAATCAGTAAAAGGAATACTAAACCAACGAAAAATCTTTTTGTCAAAACGAGGAAAAATTATATTTGAAATCAAAAGTAAGAAATTATATCGTGGCGATGATTTCAAATTCAAAAAAAATAGAGAAACAAGTGAAAGCTGCAAATCCTAATAAATGGATAAAAAATTTCAATTAAAGCAAATATAATCGTTATTTTGTGCAATCAAATTCAGAAAACATTATGTTGAAAAACAACTTCAGATATATTTCCTTTTTACTGGTATTTTTAATGTTGAGCTGCGCCAAACGAGGCAGCATTACCGGTGGATTAAAAGACACGCTTGCTCCGGTTTTAAAATATAGTTCTCCAAAAAATATGAGTACTAATTTTGAAGGAGACGAAATTATTTTAGGCTTTGATGAATATGTAAAGCTTAAAAACCTGAACAAGCAGCTTATTATTTCGCCGCCAATGAAACATGAGCCGTTGATTTTACCAACAACTGCAAGCAAAGTTATTACAATAAAAATAAAAGATACTTTACAACCTAATACAACTTACAGCTTTAACTTCGGGCAAAGTATTGCAGACAATAACGAAGGAAATGCCATCAATCAGTTTAAATATATTTTCTCTACAGGACCTTATATTGATTCGCTTTCTATTAGCGGACAAATTAAAGATGCGTACGAAAAAAACGTAGACAATTTTGTATCTGTAATGCTTTATGAAGTAAACGACACTTTTAAAGATTCTGTAATTTACAAACAAAGCCCACGATACATTACCAACACTTTAGACAGTTTAAGAACTTTTAAATTAGAAAATTTAAAGGCCGGAAAGTATTTATTGGTAGCACTAAAAGACAAGGGTGGAAATAACAGATACAATCCAAAAGATGATAAAATTGGATTCTTAAAACATTATATCACGGTACCAAATGACACTGTATTTGAGTTAGAATTATTTAAAGAAGTGCTTCCGCTAAAGGCATTCAAACCAATCCAGGCATCCGGAAACAGATTATATCTACCTTACGAAGGAAAACAGGATTTTAAAACTTCTAAACCAAAAATTGTTCTTAAACACGGTGATGAAGTTCTGGAAACTATAGTAACTGCTTTCCCTAAAAAAGATTCCCTGCAAGTTTGGTACAAACCATTGAAAGCAGATTCTTTGTCTATGGAAGTTAGCAGGGACACGTATAATAAACGTTTTTCGTTTAAAGTAAAAGACATAAAAAAAGATACTTTAAATATTAAGGCTGTACAAAATGGGGTTATAAATTTCAGGGATCGTTTTACCTTAGAATCTGCAACACCATTGGTTAAATTTGATAAATCAAAGATTAGATTAGTCAATAAAGATTCTGTAGCTGTAGACTTTACTACAGAATATGATGAATTCGAACAAAAATTATATGTCGACTTTAAAAAAGAACCGGTCGACAAATACAATGTCACCTTTTTTCCGGGTGCTTTGACTGATTTTTATGAAAAAACGAACGATACTCTGGCTTATAAATTAACCACAAAAGAACATGCAGATTACGGAAATCTTGTTTTGAATTTACGAAATGTAAAACGTTTCCCTATAATTGTTGAGATTACAAATAAAAAAGGAGATGTTGTTCTCGCAAGTGCGTACTCTGAAGGAAACACAAAAATCACTTTTGACTTACTGCAGCCCGAAGCATTTACATTGCGAATAACGTACGACGACAATAAAAACAAGAGGTATGACGCGGGAAGTTTCCTGAACAAAACTTATTCTGAAGAAGTATTTTATTATCAAAAAGAAGTTGATGTAAGAACAAATTGGGATGTAGATGAAACAATCGATTTAAGCATACCATATAATCCTGAAGTCGAGAAAAAACAAATTGATAAAAAGAAAAAAGAAGACGCCAAAAAGAGGACGGCATTCTAGATTTTAATTTCGAAAATATCTTTATCACTTAAGAAATCGAGTTTTTTTCGGGTTTCTACCATGGCTTTTTTGTCTAATTCAACGATAAAAACAGCTTCGGTTTCTTGAGGTTCTAAAATAAAATCCCCTAAAAAATCAACGACTTGCGAATGCCCTACGTGTTCGTAATTGTTGGCATCCAGCCCTACCCTGTTTACGCCCACTACATAACTTAAATTTTCGATTGCTCTTGCTTTTAGCAAAGTGTCCCAGGCGTTGGTACGCACTTTTGGCCAATTGGCAACATATAAAAGCAAGTCATAGTTTTCGACATTTCGGGCAAAAACAGGAAACCTTAAGTCGTAACAAACCTGCAGACAAATCTTCCAATCCAGATAATCTATAATTACTTTCTCTTTTCCGCTGGTGTAAAATTTATCTTCTCCGGCAAGCGAAAACAAATGTCGCTTGTTATAATACTGAATTTCTCCTGACGGAAAAACAAACAGCATTCTGTTATAATACTTTTCATTTTCGACAATAATCAAACTTCCCGTAATGGCGAAGTTTTTTTGTTTTGCCAAAGATTGAAGCCATAATACGGTTTCACCCTGCATAGTTTCAGCAACTTCGGGAGCATTCATGCTAAATCCCGTTGAAAACATTTCTGGAAGAACTACCAAATTAACCTCAGAATCGATCTGATTTATTTTCGATTCAAAGCTTTTTCTGTTTTTAGAAGCATCTTCCCAATAAAGATCTGATTGTATAAGTGCGATTTTCATATTTCAAAAATACGAATTTTAAGATTAAAATTAATTTCTGCAAAAAAAGCATTATCTGCAAAATTTTCTCAAAACACCTCGCGAAATCACACATCTTTTGGATATTAAAAATGCTTCGCGAAAAAATATTGCAAAAAATATGCGCTTTGTGCAAAAAATATGCAAATGTGAAAAATAAATTTTTATATTTGATCGCCAATAAAAACCAAAAAGAAACATGAAAACCAAAGAATTATGAAAACAAAGCTAATTTCATTAGTGTTTATTGGGGGGATGATCTTCTCAGCAAATGCAAAAGAGGCTGCAATTAAAAAGCACCTTTTTGAACAAAAAAGCAATCAGACAGAAATTTCAGGCCAGATAGTTGGTCAGGATGACGGAATGCCAATTGCCGGAGCAACGATTTATGCAAAAGGCAATAATAAAATAGCAACCATAACTGACGAAACCGGAAAATTCAAACTAAATGTTCCGGAAAACGAAACTCACATCATCGTTACTTACATGGGTTATGCCTCTTTAGAATATAAATTAGACAATAAACAAGATTTAGTTATAAGCTTAAAACCAGCCGAAAATGTTTTAGATCAGGTTTTGGTTACGGCATTAGGAGTTAAAAAAAGCAGCAAATCTGTTGCATATGCAGTTACGGAATTAAAAGGAACCGAATTTACAAAAGCGAAAGAAACCAATATCGCCAATGCATTAGTCGGTAAAATTGCCGGTGTCAACGTGAGCAGCACCGCAACTGGCCCTAACGGTTCGAGCAGGGTTGTAATAAGAGGTAACGGATCATTAAACGGAAATAACCAGCCGATGTATGTGGTCAACGATTTACCAATTGACAATACTCAACTGAACTTACCGGGAATTGGAAACGGGCCTGGATCTACCAGAATAAATGTTGACCGAGGTGACGGAACATCTGTTATCAATGCTGATGATATTAAAACCATCACTGTTTTGAAAGGTGGAACGGCCGCTGCATTATACGGAGCAAATGCCGCGAATGGTGTTATTTTGATTCAGACCAAAAGAGGATCTGCTCAAAAAGGAATTGGAGTAGATTATAATACTTCATTTACTTTCGAAACGCCTTCAATCATACCTGATTGGCAATATGAATATGGTTCTGGAGCAGGCGGTAAAAAACCAACAACGCAAGCTGAAGCTATTGCAGACGGGCGCTGGTCGTGGGGAGCCAAAATGGACGGAACGAATGTTATTCAGTTTGACGGAGTTGCAAGACCTTATGTAGCGCAAAAAAATAACATCAAAAACTTTTACGAAACTGGAACTACATTCATTAACTCTTTGGCTTTATCAGGAGGAAACGAAAAAGCTACAGGACGTCTTTCTTTTTCGAACATGGACAATCAGGGTGTGGTACCAAATTCTGATTTTAATCGAAAAAGCATTAACATCGCGAGTAACGTAAACCTGACAAATTGGTTAAAGTTTGATGTTGTAGCACAATACAATTTAGAGAAATCAAATAACAGAGTTACCGTTTCTGATGCTGAAGCAAATCCAAACTGGGGAACGTATATGATTGCTAATACGGTTGACATTAGAAATCTTGCTCCCGGATATGATGCAAATGGCGTAGAAGAAGCATGGAATCCTGTTGCGGTGGCTACAAACCCTTATTTTGTAGTAAACAAGATTAAAAACAATGATACCAAAAATCGCTTTATCGGAATGTTGAATGTAAAATTGAACTTTACACCAGAATTATTCCTTCAGGGTAGAATTGGTCAGGATTTTACGGATTATGAATTCTTTGGATACATCCCAAAAACAACTTTAAACAATCCTATTGGTTATGCTCAGGGTTCAAGAATGAAAATATCAAACCTGAATTCAGAAGCTATTTTGAATTATACGAAGAAAAACATCTATAATAATTTCTCTTTAAATGCTTTAATTGGGGTTAACTCCCGTACCAACTTAAGAGACGAAACCAGAGTTGAAGGTTCCGGGTTTGTACTGGATGATTTTTATGCTTTAAGCAATTTATCGACGCTAACTTATAGCTATCCATACGGGAAAACCAAAACAAATTCGGTTTATGGTGCTGCAGATTTTGATTATAAAAATATCGTGTTTTTGAACATTACAGGCCGTCAGGATTGGTTTTCTACACTTTCAAAAGAAAACAATACTGTATTTTATCCTTCTGTTGGAACAAGTATAATAGTTTCAGACATTATAAAAATGCCGGATTTTATTTCATTTGCAAAACTAAGAACTTCATGGGCTCAGGTTGGTGGTGCAACACCGGATCCTTACGCGTTAAACCAATCGTATTCGATGATTCAGGGCGGACACAATGGTCAGCAATTGCAAGGACCAACAAGTTCTAGAGTTCCTAATGCAACTTTAAGTCCGTTGACTTCTACAACATTTGAGATTGGAACCGATTTAGGATTTTTCAACAATCGCTTAAATTTAGATTTTGCTTACTACAACCGCGCCACAACAAATGATATTGTCGAAACTACCATTTCAAACGCTTCAGGATCGAGCACCGCTTTATTAAATCTTGGAAAAATGAGAAATAAAGGGGTTGAAGTTTTATTGAGTGGAAAAATCATCAATTCTGAAAATTTCTCCTGGGATGCAAGTTTCAACGGATCATACAACCAAAACACAGTTGAAGCACTTACAGATCAGCTGAACTCTATTACAATGGCAACATCTGTAAACGGATATGTAACCATAACAAGTGATGTTGGCCGCCCTTACAGCATTATAAAAGGATACAAACCTCGCGTAGATGCCAACGGAAATACAGTTTACAACGTAAGCGGTGGTTCTGCCACTATTGCACAAGGTCCGCTTGAAGAGTTAGGTCAGGGAGTTCATCCTTGGGCAGCGGGAATTAGCAATGAATTCAAATACAAAAATATCTCTTTCAGCTTTTTGATTGATGGTAAATTTGGAGGAAGCTTATATTCCGGAACTGACTTGTACGGAACTCGTATGGGATTGACAAAACTAACGCTTGAAGGCCGCGAAAATGGCTTACCAATAAAAGGTGTTGATACCAACGGAAATCCTGTTGATATGGTTATTGCTCCTGAAAACCTAAGAACGTATTACGACGGTTTAAGAAACATTTCATCAACATTTGTTTACGATGCAAGTTTTGTAAAACTAAGACAAATAATCTTGGGGTATGATTTACCAATTCAAAAGATAAAAGGATTATCAAAACTTCAGGGAGCTTCTGTTTCATTTATTGCCAGAAACTTATTCATTCTTTATAAGAAAACACCAAACGTAGATCCGGAATCTGTATTTAGTGCAGGAAATGCTCAGGGTGTAGAACAATTTGGAGTGCCAAAAACCAGAAGTTTCGGTTTAAGTTTAAATGTTAAATTTTAAACTCACTTAGTTGCTAATTTTTAAATTAAAAGACATGAAAAAGTTAACCATATTATATATCGCAGGAATACTTTTAGGAAGTATGGCATCCTGTACTGATGATTTTGAAGAAATCAATACCAACCCGAATTCTGTTGATAAACCAAACCCTAATTTTGTTTTTAGTAAAGCACAGCTTGACGGTTTAAACAACAATTATTTTTTTACTAATATTCTAGAATGTGGCGGAATGATCCAACACTATGCGACTTACAAAGAAGCATCGGGCGTGGGAGATAAATATTTAAGTAATGAAGTTTACTTTTCGGCTTATTACAATCAATTGTATCCAAATGCTTTAAATGAAACTGAAATTGTAATTAATGCTTTAAAAGCAAATCCAAATGACAGCAACCGATTAAATATTGCCAGAATCTGGAAGGCGTATTTGTATCACCGTGCTACAGATTTGTATGGCGATATTCCGTACTCAGATGCTGCAAAAGCAATTAGTACACAAGTTTTTCTTCCAAAATATGATACACAGGAATTCATATACAAAGATTTACTAAAAGAATTAGATGAAGCTGCAATAGCATTAGATCCTGCGAAACCAAGTTTTGGCAAAGCCGATTTTATTTATGATGGCGATGTTGCAAAATGGAAAAAATTCTCTTATTCTCTAATGCTTCGTTTAGGATTGAGATTAAGCAAAGTTGATCCTGCCCTATCAAAAACCTGGGTAACCAAAGCGATTGCCGGAGGAGTAATTTTAAATACTGCTGACAATGCGATTATGAAATACACAGACGGACCAAATGATTTCAACAGAAATCCGGTTGGTTTCGATGCCAGAAGACAAGATTTTACAGCAGGATCATACGGTCAAAAAAATGTTGAAGGCGGAAAATTAGCCCAAACCTTTATCGATTTATTAAAAAATACTGCCGATCCAAGAATTAGTGTTTATGCTGGAGTTTGGCAGGGAACTGTTCAAAACACCACTCTTGCAGCTCAAAAAGGTTTTCCTAACGGAACTAAAATTGCGCCAACGCCTGCTGAACAAGCCACTTATTCTGAACCTAATCAAAGTACTATTCTTAAATATGATGCTCCGCTTGTACTTTTAAGCAATGCCGAAACGAATCTTTATTTAGCAGAAGCTGCCGCAAGAGGATGGTACACTAATGAGACTGATAAAGATTTATACGAAAAAGGAGTTAAAGCGTCTTTCTTAAATATGGGGATTTACGGTATAAGTTATGCGATCACAGATGCAACCGCTTATTTAACGCTAAATCCATATAATGCGGCAGGATCATTTGAAGAAAAAATGAACCAGATTCATACTCAAATTTACGTAGCGTTATTTGTAGATGAGCAGGAAGTTTATGCCAACTGGAGAAGAACAGGATATCCTGTTTTAGTTCCTGTAAACTTTCCGGGTAACGTTACAAACGGCACAATTCCAAGACGTTTGAAATATTCCACCAGCGAATATTCAGTGAATTCAGCTAACTTAGCAGAAGCAGTTAAACGCCAGGGAGAAGATAGTTTTACAACCAGAATGTGGTGGGATAAATAATAATTAAGAGTTAAGATGTGCCTTTAGGCACTAAATACTGGTAGAAAACATGAATCAGAATATCCAGCGTGCTGTAGGTACGCAATAATTAACATTTTGTTCCGTACCTACGGCACGCCCACGAATCTCAAACCTGTTTTTTCTACCAACCTTTAGTGTCTAACGGCACAAGTCAAAAACCACCAACCGTTAACTGGGATAAATAAAATACAAAAGATAAATGAGCATTTTAATTCTTACGGCATGCATTGCGTTTTTAATCATTCAGATAGCCTGGCTTAAAATAAATCCTTTTATTGCCTTTATCATAACAGCTTTATTAGCAGGTCTGTTTTTAGGTTTGCCAATAGAAACTTTGTCTCAAACGGTTCAAAAAGGTTTGGGCGAAATGTTAGGATCTATCACTTTGATTATTGTTTTCGGGACCTGTATTGGTAAACTTACCGTTTCGTCAGGTGCCGCCAATGTCATTGCCAAAACAGTTATGGGATGGACGGGCAAAAAATACGTTCGCCTTGGCTTAATGATTACCGGATTTATTGTTGGGATACCGCTATTTTACAGTGTTGGATTTGTTTTGTTAGTTCCATTAATCTTCTCAGTAGCCCATCAATTTAAGCTTTCAAAAGTATATCTGGGAATCCCAATGCTGGCGTCGCTTTCAGTAGCACACGGTTTTTTGCCTCCACATCCGTCTCCTATGGCTTTGAGCAGTATTTTAAATGCTGATATCGGACTTGTTTTAGTCTACGGAATCATCATTGCGATTCCAACCATTTTTATTGCGGGTTTGTTATTTTCTAATTTATTAAAGAACATCAAAACCGAATCGGATCATGAAATATTGAATGTTGAAGAAGTCGTCAACGAAGGAAAAAAACCTAGTTTCTCGCTGAGTTTATTCTCCGCCTTATTTCCCGTTTTCGGATTAACGTTGACATCCTTATTACCCATGATTTCTAAAAATGAAACTCTGGTCAATATCTGCAAAACGGTTGGAGAACCAAGTATGATTATGCTGATTTCTTTATTGATTTGTACCTACACGTTAGGAATCAGAATGAACAGAAGCATCACATCGGTAATGGATGATTATGCCGTTGCGATAAAAGATGTCGCTCTTATTGTTCTCATTGTTGGTGGAGCCGGAGGTTTAAAAGAAGTGATGATCGTAAGCGGCGTAAACGAAACTATCGTAGCTACTTTAACACAAATAAACATTCATCCGTATTTATTGGCCTGGATGATGGCGGCAATCATACGCGTTTGTGTGGGTTCTGCTACAGCAGCCGGATTAATGACTGCGAGCGTTTTATTACCTTTACTACAAACCACCGGACTCGACCCTAACTTACTGGTTTTATCCGTAGGAGCCGGAAGTTTAATGTGTTCACACGTCAACGATCCAAGCTTTTGGATGTTCAAAGAATATTTTAATATCAGCCTGAAAGACACGTTCAAATCATGGACCGTCATGGAATCTCTAGTATCTGTTTTAGGAATCATTTTCGTTTTTATTTTAAACTCTATAATACATTAATATCATGAATTTATTACCACAAGAAAAATTTGAAACATTAGGCTTATCCTTACCGCCGGCACCACAACCGTTAGGTATTTATAAACCATATTTAGTTGATGGTAAATATTTATACCTTTCAGGTCACGGGCCTGTTAATGACGACAAATCCCTGATCATTGGCAGAATTGGTGATGACATGGATATCGAAGAAGGAAAATTAGCAGCAAGACAAGTCGGCTTAACAATGCTTTCTACAATTGTAACTAATTTTGGAAGCCTGAATAAAGTAAAACGAGTTATAAAAGTTTTAGGAATGGTCAATTGCAATGGCGATTTCCTAAGACATCCGTATGTAATAAACGGATGTAGTGAATTATTCGCCGAAGTTTGGGGACAAGAAAACGGAATTGGCGTAAGAAGCGCCGTAGGAATGGGATCTTTACCAGATAATATTCCTGTTGAAGTTGAAGCTGTTTTCGAATTATATTAGATTAAAGAATTTAGCCCACGGGTTTGACGGATTTAAACAGGTTTACACAGATTTTTTTTTCGCCGCGAATTTCACGAATTTTCACTAATTCGATGTGTGAAAATAATTCGTGCTAATTCGTGAAATTCGTGGCAAACTAAACACAACGTATATAAATCATTTCAATCTGTGAATCCCGATAGCTACCGGGAGTGGCAAAAAAGGAACCCATATAATCTGTGGCAAAAAACAAAAAATATGAATACAACACCACAAACTAGAATTGCAACTTTCGGAGAATTATTACTCCGGATGAATGTTGCAGATGGAAACCGATTTACGCAGGCCAATGAAATAAAAATACACGTTGGTGGTGCCGAAGCAAATGTTTGTGTTTTACTTTCTCAACTCGGCATTCAAACCGATTATATTACCCGATTACCCAAAAATGATTTGGCGCAATTAGCCTTAAACGAACTTCAGAAATATAAAGTAAATACCTCAAAATGTGTTTATGGCGGAGAACGTTTGGGATTGTATTTTGTCGAAGCCGGAAATCAAATCAGGCAATCGCAGGTTATTTATGACCGTAGCAATTCTTCGTTTGCAACCATTCAAAAAGATCAGATTAATTGGGATTTGGCTTTCGCCGATGTTACGCATTTTCACTGGTCCGGAATAAGCCCGGGAGTTTCTGAAGAAGCAGGTTTAGCTTGTAAAGAAGGAATTCTCGCAGCGCATAAAAAAGGAATTCCGATTTCTTCTGATTTTAACTTTCGATCAAAATTATGGCAATACGGAAAACATCCTTCTGAAATTATGTCCGATTTGCTTCAATACAGCACAATCACCGTTGCTGATCTTGATGCTATTGAAATTTATTTCGGAATCAAAACAGATCAAAACGAATCCGATGAAAATCGTTTTCAGAAAACGTTCGAATTAGTAAAAGTAAAAGTGCCTTTTCTAAAAACACTAGCAATGAGTTTTAGAAAATCAGACGGACCGGCACATTTATACAAAGGATTACTGATTCATGAAGGTAATTTCTACCAAACACAAGAACACAAAATACATGTTGTAACGGATCAAATTGGTTCCGGAGATGCCTTCAATGCCGGATTATTATACGGATTATCGAATAAATTATCGGGACAAGAATGCATCGAATGGGCAACGGCTTGTGGCGTAATCAAACAAAGTATTCACGGAGATTTTGCTATAACAAATCTCGACGAAATAAGTCATTTTATCAAAAACGGCTCAAGTAATAGAATTAATAGATAAATAAAGAATATGTACAGCATTTTAAAAGCACAAGGCGTACTACCATTAGTGACACAAATTAATATTGAAACCGCACAGATTGTATTGCAATCGGCGGCTGATGCTGGCATAAAAATTATCGAGTTTGCTGCTCGTGCAGATAATGCTAAAGAAGTTTTTACGCAAATGGTCGCCTTTAAAAAAGCGAATAATCTAAATGTAAAAATAGCTGTTGGATCTATTCTAAGCGTAGATGATGCCAAAGCATTTCATCTATTAGGTGCAGATTGTATTGTTTGCCCTCACACCGATTTAGAAATTGGCAATTACTGTTTTAAAAATAATATTTACTGGATTCCCGGAGCTGCGACATTAAACGAAATTCTTCACGCTAATAAACTAGGTGCCGAAATTGTAAAGCTTTTTCCAGCCGACAAAATTGGTGGTCCGGGATATGTAAAAGCAATTAGAGCTCCATTTCCGAATTTGAAAATTATGCCAACAGGAGGTGTAACTTTAGAAGAAAGCAACTTGAAATCCTGGTTCAAATCGGGAATTGTTTGCGTTGGAATTGGTTCTAATTTATTTTCAAAAGAAATGCTTTTGAACTTAAATTATGAGCAATCATTACAGGCTTTTCAAAGTTTAATTGAAGTGGTAGAAAAAATAAGAAACTAAAGTTATGCAAAACAATTGGTGGAAAATTAATTCCGAAATCCGCATTGATACGCCATTTTTAGCCGTTTACGAAGATCGTATTCAGGCAAATATCGAGCGTTTGATTGAATCAGTAAATGGTGATACTCAAAAATTGAGACCACACATCAAGACGCATAAAATTGGTGAGATTCTGGATTTATTTAAAACCTACAACATCAACAAAATTAAATGCGCTACCATTGCCGAAGCCGAACTTGGGGCAATTCACAAAATTGAAGACGTACTTCTCGCCTACCAACCTGTTGGTGTCAAAAAAGAAAGATGGATCGCATTGATTCAAAAATATCCAAATACTGCTTTTTCGACTATAGTTGACAATCTTGATTCGGCGAAAGCCTTAAATGAAATTGCAGAGAAAAGCAATTTAAAACTTACGGTTTATTTGGATTTAAATACGGGAATGAACAGAACCGGAATTTCGATTCATAAAAACTGGAGCGCTTTAATTGATGAAATTGCTACACTAAAAAATCTTCATTTTGCGGGAATTCATATTTACGACGGCCATTTAAAAGGTGATGTCAAAAAACGAACAGCTGTAGCTTCCAACTTATTTTTTAGTATAAATGAAGAAATTGAAAACATTGAGAAAAAACTGGGTTACGAACTAAAAATTGTTGCCGGAGGATCGAATACATTTCCGTTTTATGCGACTCAAAAAAATGTAGAATGCAGCCCGGGAACTTTTGTTTTTTGGGATTCAAATTACCAAATTCATTTACCGGAACAAAATTTTGAACCGGCGCTGGTTATTGTTGGAACCATAATTTCAAAACCAACCACTTCTACTTTTTGTATTGATATCGGATACAAAGCCGTAGCTTCTGAAAACACGATTGATAAAAGATTAGTGATTTTAAATGACGAAAATCTAATTCCGATCGCACATTCAGAAGAACATTTAATTATAGAAAACCAAGGAAAAAACGAGTATACAATTGGCGATACGATTTATGCCCAACCGTATCATGTTTGCCCAACTTGCGCACTTTACGATTTGGTTCAGGTGGTCAATGCGGCGCATGAAATTTGCGATCAATGGCAGGTTGTTGCCCGAAGCAGAAAAATTAATATCTAGCAGCAGAAAAAGGAGAATAAAGAAAAAAAGAATAGAAAAATAGAGCGAAGAAGAAAGAGAATAGACCTCATAATAACACTTGTAGAGAACCTGAGCCTTTGGACCTTTGTGCCTTAAAAAAAAATACTATGTTTATAATAGACGCCCATTTAGACCTGAGCATGAATGCGATGGAATGGAATCGAGATTTAAGAAATGACGTTCCCACTTTGCGCCATCTCGAAAAAGGAATGACGGACAAACCAGATCGCGAACGTGCAACGGTCTCATTTCCGGATTTGCGAAGAGGAAATATCGGAATTGTGGTTGCCACTCAAATTGCAAGATTTGTAAAACCGGACAGTATTATTCCGGGATGGAATTCTCCTGAACAAGCCTGGGCGCAAACTCAGGGACAATTGGCGTGGTACAAAGCAATGGAAGAAGCCGGCGAAATAACTTCAATTACCGATAAAAAATCGCTCCAGAAACAAATTGATTTATGGAATGACGGAACGCCAAACGATAAAAAAGCTATTGGTTATATTTTGAGTTTGGAAGGTGCCGATTCTATTATTGATGTTTCGTATTTAGAGAAAGCACACCATTACGGATTACGCGCGATTGGTCCTGCACATTATGGTCCGGGACGTTACGCAAACGGAACGGACGCAACGGGAAAAATGAATCAAAACGGTCTTGATTTATTAAAAGAAATGGAGCGCTTGAATATTATTCTGGATGCAACACATTTATGTGACGATGCTTTTTGGCAGGCATTAGATCATTATCACGGGCCAGTTTGGGCAAGTCATAACAATTGCAGAAGTCTGGTTGATCATAATCGCCAGTATAGTGATGAAATGATTCAGGCTTTAATTTCGAGAGGAGCAGTTATTGGCGGCGCTTTAGACGCTTGGATGTTAGTACCAAATTGGGAAAGAGGTGTTTCTACTCCGCAAGGTACCAATTGCAATCTGGAAACTGTTTTTAAACACATGGATCACATTTGCCAGTTGGCAGGAAATGCAAATCATATTGGTATAGGTTCCGATTTAGACGGCGCTTTCGGAACAGAACAAGGTCCGTATGATTTAGATACGATTGCTGATTTGCAAAAATTAGTTTTGATTTTTAAAGACAAAGGATATTCTGATGATGATTTAGATAAAATTTTTCACCAGAACTGGATTAATTTTTTAATGAAAAACTGGGATTAAATAGTATGACAAAAAATACCAAACTTATTTTTTTTGCCACTAATTTCTCGAATTTTCTCGAATTTCTATTTTGAAACTGCTTAAAAAAACTAACCGCAAATTTCACAGATTTACACAAATTTTTTAATCTGTACAACAAAAATAATTCGCGGTAATTCGAGAAATTCGTGGCAAACTTTTTATATTATTTTGGCTTGGTATTCGTCACAGAATCATATTAAATAAAAACTAAACTGGGAACTGCCTTCTTATACGATTGTAATTTTTCGTCACTGGGATCAACTTCCGTGACAACATAATCAACCTCAGATAAGTTGGCAATTTTCATTTTTAGAACTGTATCGAGTTTTTCAGAAATAGTCAGAATAGCTGTTTTTTCAGAAGCCTGAATCATTGCTTTTTTTACCTGAACGGTTTCCCAATCAGAGTCTGAGAATCCGCCTTCAATATCTAAAGCATTGGTTCCTAATATTAATAAATCGACTTTAATATTCGCCAATTGATTGTAGACATCGCCGCTCACACACATTTGGCTGTAAGAGGAAATACTGCCGCCAATCATGATAATTTTAACATTGGGTTTATCCAGAAGTTCAACAGCAGATAAAACGGTAACAGTAAAAATGGTCAGATTTAAATCATCAGGAATTAAGCGAATGAATTCGCGAATGGTAGTTCCGCCGCCAATTAATAAAACCATTCCGTCATGAAGTAAACCTAAAGTTTTTTGGGCAATAATTTGTTTTGATTCGCCTGCATAAGTTTGATTATTAGCCGAAGAATGGTGATAGGCCTTTGTCATCGCACCACCTTTTACCTTAATCAATAAAGATTCTGATTCAAGTTCATTAATATCACGTCTAACCGTATCTTCTGAAACAAATAATTTTGCTGAAAGTGTTTCAAAACTTACACGAGTATGCAAGTTTATTTCTTTTAAAATAAGATTTTTACGTTCTTCCTTAGTGTAATTAACCACTTCATTATCATTACTCATGCAAATTCAATTTTATTGAAGCAAATGTAAACATAAAATGCAATATTATTGCGAAACAAATTATAACACAATGTAATAAAAAAGTTAATTCGTCTATTTTAAAGACATTTAAGCATAAAATCATTTTGCAAAAAAAATGCAAACTAATTTACAAATCCTAAATTTGTTTAACAAACCAAAAAAAAACAACCATGCATAAAAGTTTATTACTCCTTTTACTATTTTGTTTTTCTTTCGCGAATGCCCAAACTTCTTTCGTAAACAATTCTATTATTCCTGCTCCCAATTCATACAAAGCAACCGGAGATAGTATTCGTTTAAACGGACAGATAAGGTTTACTTTCGAAAAAAATAAATTCAGCGCCAAAGAACTTAAAACCGCTCAAATTTTCGAGTCGGCTATAAACTCGAATACTTCAAACAAAAAAAGCAACATTGAAGTTTTGTTTGTTGCTAAAAATCCATCAACATCTTTAAAAAAGGAAGCGTATAAAATTGTTATTACTCCAAAAAAGATTACCGTTACCGGAAGTGAAGAAGGATTATTTTATGCCGTTCAGAGTTTGTTACAGCTTTTGCCCAATAAACCAAAGAATCAGGAAATAAAATTGCCTTGTGTTACTATCGAAGATGAGCCCAGATACAACTACCGCGGGCTTCACCTGGATGTTTGCCGTCATTTTTTCTCTGTCGATGTTATAAAAGATTTTATAGCACAAATGGCCAGTTATAAGTTAAACAACTTCCATTGGCACTTAACAGATGATCAGGGATGGAGAATTGAGATTAAAAAATATCCAAAACTGACAGAAGTAGGTTCGAAAAGAGCACAAACTTTAGTGGGAAATAAATTTGAAAGATCACCTTATTTTTTTGACGGAAATCCGTACGGAGGTTTTTATACTCAGGAAGAAATCACAGACGTGGTGACGTTTGCCGAAGATCATTATGTAAATATAATTCCTGAAATCGAAATGCCGGGGCATGCAACTGCAGCTGTTACAGCTTATCCTAATTTATCCTGTTTTCCGGATCGCCCTTATAAAGTGGTAGAATATTGGGGCGTTTTTGATGATATTTTCTGCGCCGGAAAAGAAGAAACTTTTACTTTCCTTGAAGATGTTTTGACAGAAGTTATGGCTTTGTTCCCAAGTAAATACATTCATATTGGCGGAGATGAATGCCCGAAAACAAGATGGAAAGAATGTCCGAATTGTCAAAAAAGAATCAAAGAATTAGGTTTAAAAAACGAACACGAATTACAAAGTTACCTGACAACCCGAATCGAGAAATTCCTCAATGAAAACGGAAGGCAAATTTTAGGATGGGATGAAATGCTCGAAGGCGGACTCGCGCCAAACGCAGCTGTAATGTCATGGCGAGGTGAATCTGGGGGAATTGCCGCTGCCAAACAAAAACACAATGTGATTATGAATCCGGAGCAGGTTTTGTATCTGGATTATAATCAAGGTTATTCACCGAATGAACCCTTAACAATTGGAAGATTAACCACAGTTGAAAAAATGTACAACTACAATCCAACTCCGGTTGATAGTTTAACCGTTGAGGAACAAAAATATATTATAGGCGTGCAATCTAATCTTTGGTCAGAATACTTAACAAGTCCTGCCAAACTGAATTATATGATTTATCCTCGTGTATTTGCTTTAGCCGAAATTGCCTGGACTGCACCTCAAAATAAAAATTTAAATCATTTTATTCTGAATCAAATTCCGTATCATTTAGAAAAACTGGAAGCACAGAAACGATTGTATAAAGTTCCAACACCTTTTGGCGCAAACGAAACGGCATTAATCGCGGATAAATATGTTTTGGATTTAAAGCCAACTATCAAAAGCGGACAAATATTTTATACTATTGATGGATACAATCCAGACGAAACTGCAGAACTTTACACAAAACCTGTCACAATAAACATTCCGAAAGGAGAATTCAGAATCATCAAAACGGTCCAGATTAGCCCAAGCGGAAGAAGAAGTTCTATAAATAAAATATTGGTTCGAAACCCGGATTTAAAATCGGCTCTAGCCATAAAACCAACCAAGAAAGGTTTAAAATTTGATTATTATACCGGAACATTATTTCAACAAACACAAGATTTAGAATTAGCAAAACCTGTGAATTCAGGGATTTTTGAAGGCGCCATAAGCAGTGAAAAATGGAAAACGAAAACAGAGCGTTATATCGGTTTAAAATTCGATGGTTATATCTATATTCCGGAAACGGCAAATTATACGATTTCGACGCTTTCAGACGACGGATCGAAGCTTTTTATCGATAATGAATTAGTAGTTAATAATGATGGTATTCATTGGCTCAACGAAGCTTATGGAGCGGTAAAACTTGAAAAAGGATTTCACAAAATCAACATTAGTTATTTTGACCAGATTGGAGGAACTACTTTAAGCTGTTTTATTCAGCAGGAAGGAAAGGAAAAACAAGAAATTAGCGGTTCGCAATTGTATTACGAATAAGATCATAAAAAAACGCATCAGCCGTGGCTGATGCGTTTTTTCTATTTAACTAAAAATGTTTTTTAGATTATCCTTTCAAACTTGCAGATAAATACTCACGGTTCATACGTGCGATATTTTCAAGTGAAATTCCTTTTGGACATTCAATTTCACAAGCTCCTGTATTTGTACAGTTACCAAAACCTTCTAAATCCATTTGGTGTACCATGTTTAAAACACGATCAACTGCTTCAACCTTACCCTGAGGTAATAATGCATATTGAGATACTTTTGCTCCAACGAACAACATTGCTGATCCGTTTTTACAAGTTGCAACACAAGCTCCACAACCAATACAAGCTGCAGCATCAAATGATTTATCTGCATCATGTTTGTTAATCGGAATTGTATTTGCATCAATTGTATTTCCTGAAGTATTTACCGAGATAAATCCTCCTGCGTGTTGAATTCTGTCTAAAGAACTTCTGTCAACAACTAAATCCTTAATTACAGGGAAAGCTTTTGCTCTAAATGGCTCGATAAAAATCGTATCGCCATCTTTAAACATACGCATGTGTAATTGGCAAGTAGTAACTCCTCTGTCTGGTCCGTGTGCTTCTCCGTTGATGAACAAAGAACACATTCCGCAGATTCCTTCACGACAATCGTGGTCAAATGCTACTGGCTCTTCTCCTTTATTGATCAATTGTTCGTTAAGAACATCAAGCATCTCAAGGAAAGACATATCTGGTTCGATTCCGTCGATTGGGTAATCAACAATTCCCCCTTTATCTTGGGCGTTTTTCTGACGCCATATTTTTAATGTAAGTTTCATTTTGTGTAAGTTTTAAGTATCAAGAAGTATCTGAACTTTCTTAAATACTATTTGTAGCTTCTTTGAACTAATTTAATGTTTTCGTAAACCAGAGGTTCTTTGTGTAATACTGCATCACTTGGTTTTCCTTTGTATTCCCAGGCTGCAACGTATGCAAAGTTTTCGTCATCACGAAGTGCTTCTCCTTCTTCAGTTTGGTATTCTTCACGGAAGTGACCTCCACAAGACTCATTACGGTGTAATGCATCTTTAGCGAATAATTCTCCTAACTCTAAGAAATCGGCAACACGAGTCGCTTTCTCTAATTCCTGATTAAATTCGTTTGCGCTTCCAGGAACTTTTACATCTTTATAAAACTCTTCACGTAAAGCAGCAATTTCTTCGATAGCTTCGGCTAAACCTTTAGCATTACGAGCCATACCAACTTTATCCCACATAATTTTTCCTAATTTCTTGTGGAAATAATCTACAGAATGAGTTCCTTTATTATTGATAAATCTGTCGATTTGATCTTTTACTTCTTTTTCTGCTGCTACGAATTCTGGTAAATCTGTAGAAATTTCTCCCATCTTAATATCCGGAGCTAAGTAATCTCCAATAGTATAAGGTAATACGAAATATCCATCAGCTAAACCTTGCATTAAAGCAGAAGCTCCAAGTCTGTTTGCTCCGTGATCAGAGAAGTTAGATTCTCCAATTGAGAAACATCCCGGAATTGTAGTCATTAAGTTATAATCAACCCAGGTTCCACCCATTGTGTAGTGAACCGCAGGGTAAATCATCATTGGCGTTGTATAAGGATCTTCGTCGACGATTTTGTAATACATCTGGAATAAGTTTCCGTATTTACTTTTCACGATTTCAGCTCCTAATTTTGTTACCAAAGCAGCATCATTAGCATCTAAACCTTTTACGAAAGCTTCTTCAGTTCCGTAACGTTTGATAGCCGCAGCGAAATCTAAGTAAACAGCTTCTCCAGTTTTGTTAACTCCAAAACCGGCATCACATCTTTCTTTTGCAGCACGAGATGCAACATCACGAGGTACTAAGTTACCAAAAGCAGGATATCTTCTTTCTAAGAAATAATCTCTTTCAGCTTCAGATAAATCAGTTGCTTTTTTCTTTCCTTCACGAATCGCTTTTGCATCTTCTTGTTTTGCAGGAACCCAAATACGACCGTCATTACGTAACGATTCAGACATCAAAGTCAGTTTTGACTGGTGATCTCCAGAAACCGGAATACATGTTGGGTGAATTTGTGTGTAACAAGGATTTGCGAAAAATGCTCCTTTTTTATGAATTTTCCAAGCTGCTGTTGCGTTACTTCCCATAGCATTTGTTGACAAGAAAAATACGTTTCCGTATCCTCCTGAACCTACTACCACTGCGTGAGCAGAATGTCTTTCGATTTCTCCGGTAATTAAGTTACGAGCGATAATACCTCTCGCTTTTCCGTTCACGATTACAATGTCAAGCATTTCGTGACGGTTGTACATTTTTATTTTTCCACGACCAATCTGACGGTTCATTGCAGAATAAGCTCCTAACAATAATTGTTGTCCGGTTTGTCCTTGTGCATAAAAAGTACGGGAAACTAAAGTTCCTCCAAAAGAACGGTTATCTAAAAGTCCGCCATATTCACGAGCCAATGGTACTCCTTGAGCCACACACTGGTCAATAATATTAGCAGAAACTTCAGCCAAACGGTGAACGTTTGCCTCACGTGCACGGTAGTCACCCCCTTTTACAGTATCATAAAATAATCTGTAAACTGAGTCACCGTCACCTTTATAATTTTTTGCTGCATTGATACCACCTTGTGCAGCAATAGAGTGCGCACGTCTTGGTGAATCCTGAAAACAAAATGCTTTTACGTTATATCCCTGCTCAGCCAAAGTAGCCGCAGCTGAACCTCCAGCCAAACCTGTACCAACAATGATAATATCTAAATTACGTTTGTTTGCCGGGTTTACTAAATTAATATGATCTTTATAATCTGTCCATTTGTCCGATATTGGGCCGTGTGGAATTTTTGAATCTAATGCCATTATAATTTATATTAATTATTGAAATGATGAAATAATGCGATAATTACGAAAAGTGCCGGTACTACAACTGCAAAACCGTAACCTACTTTACTTAAAAATCTTGAATACTTATTGTGCATCCCCATTGACTGAAGAGATGAACCGAATCCGTGCCAAAGGTGAAAACCTAATAACACAAATGATATACAATACAATCCTGTACGAATTGGATCATGAAATTTATGCACTAACTCTCCATAATACCTTGTAGCATCTGGCGTAGCACCTGCAATATATTTGTAGTTAACCTCCGGAAACCAGAAATCATAAAAATGCAATCCTAAGAAAGCCAAAATAACTAATCCAGAAATAATCATATTTCTAGAACTCCATGAAGCATTTGCAGCTCCGTTGTATTTTGCATATGCAATTGGTCTAGCAGCAGTATTTTGAGCAGTCAATACGAATCCCATAACGAAATGGAAGATTACTCCGATTGCCAAAACTGGTTGCATTACATATTGAATCAGCGGATTGTATCCCATAAAGTGAGATGCTTCGTTAAAAACATTTTCACTAATAATAGAAATAAAATTTAAGGAAACATGCAGCGCTAAAAACGTGATTAAGAATATTCCCGAAAGGGCCATAGCCACTTTCTTTAAGATGGAAGCATTCAATAGTGCAGATTGTGCCATAATTGTTTAAGTAGTTTGTTTTAAAAAATTACACAAAAATAACTCAATTAACAAAGAACTACAACCATTTCGCTGTTATTTATAATGATTTTAAAATAGACTACGTAATACGTATTTTTACGTATGAACAATGTTGTATCCCAAATTATTTCATTATAAAAACTAACAAAAGTGTCATTTAACCAAATTTTCAGCATAATAACGAGCTTATCAATAGATAAAAGTTTGTCATATTATTATTTTAAGTAAACTTTTAATTTGTTTTCTTCAAAAGTTACTACCTACCGAAATTTTATAAGGTTAAAAAATTGTCATTCCACAACATAATTTTACCTTTATCGGCTTAAAATTTAATAATGAAAACAGGAATTGACGCTATCTCTTTTGATGTAGCCAACATACATTTACCCATAAAAACTTTGGCTGTTGCCAGAAATATTGAACCCGAAAAATTAGAAAAAGGTCTTGGATTAATAAAAATGACTTTACCGGACGTTCATCAGGACGCGGTGGTTTTTGGAGCAAACGCTCTGACAAAACTTATTCTCGAGAACGAAATAAACCTAAACGAAGTTAGCCGGATTTATGTTGGAACCGAAAGCGGAATCGACAGTTCTAAACCAATTAGTTCTTTTTTAATTAGTTTAATGGAACAAAAATTCGGCGAAGATTCTCTTGCCGAATGTGATGTTGTCGATTTTACTTTTGCCTGTATTGGCGGTGTTGATGCTTTGCAAAACTGTATCGACTTTGTAAAACTGAATCCAACCAAAAAAGCAATTGTTGTTACTACAGATTTTGCCAAATACGATTTAAATTCTACCGGAGAATACACACAAGGAGCCGGAGCATTGGCAATGTTGGTAGCTTCAAGCCCAAGAATTATTGCTTTTGATGAAAATTGGGCAACAAGCACAAAAGGTGTTTTCGATTTTTTCAAACCTTACAGAACTATATCTAAAGAAGCAATTACCAAAAACGAAAGCAACGATCCGTGGTTTGATAATTTAGAAGCCGAAATAGAAATTCATAAAGATCAACCGGTTTTTGATGGTCAATATTCGAATCAATGTTATATGGATCGTACACGAAATGCGTACTTTTCGTTTAAGAAACTAAAAAACACTACCGAAATTTTATATAATTCCTGGAACAGCATTATTATGCATCTTCCGTACTCTTTTCAGGGACGCAGAATGTTGTCTGAAATTTATGCTTTAGATCACGCTGATAAAATTATTGTAGAAAATATCGAACCGGCAGATTATCAAACTAAAATTAAGGAAGTTGGAAAATCTGATGAATACAGAAAATTTGTAACAGAGAAATTACAGCCTGCAGAATTGGCTTCCTCTTTAATAGGAAACCTTTACACAGGATCTATTTTTATGGGATTATTATCAACTTTGGCTCATTATTATGATACCAAACAGGAAGTTGCCGGAACAAAATTTGGATTTCTTGCTTACGGAAGCGGATCGAAATCGAAAGTTTTTGAAGGAACGATTCAACCCGAATGGCAATCGGCTTTAGCCAAAACCAAACTTTTTGAAAACTTAGCAGAAAGCGTGGAAATTGGTTTTGAAACTTACGAAAGTCTTCATAAAAAAGAACAAAAACAAAGTGTAAGAACTCCTAAAAATGAATGGGTTTTAGATCGAATCGAAAAAGAAATTCCTGTTTTGATTGGGGCGAGATATTATAAATGGATTGAGTAATTAAATTCCTCCCGATAGCTATCGGGACCAAATTCCAATAAAAACCGAAGCAGAATTGCTTCGGTTTTTTTATTAGCACAATCTTGTCATCCTGAGCGAAGTCGAAGGACACGCAAGTAGCTCGACAATGTAAATCTCTTTGTGTTAATTTCGTACGTATCCTTCGACTTCGCTCAGGAGGACATACTGTATGTTTAAAAGATCTTTTCGCAGAAAAACATTCAATCCTTTTTATGCTGCTCTGTATAATTCTGATTTCCTTTAAGTGCTTCATCATGCACATTCATTCCGTTTGACATTCCGAGCATAAAAGCGGTTATAATTACTATGAGTTTTCTTTTTACCCAATAAAGAACTGGCCGCTTAGATTGCTCTAAACGTTTTTTATTATTTTGTTTATACATTTTGAAAATGATAAATGATTAAACATTATTTTATCATCGTATACGCTGAAACGCATACTATTTAGAAAATAAATTCTCTAAATGTTGTATAAACTTTTGCGGTAATTATTTGAAGTGATTATTTCGTTTACAAAAACAGATTGTTTTATTAATGAATTTATTCTTTGATGAAGAAGTGCCCGTGTTTTTTGAAAAACCTGAATTTGAAGACTAAAAACTACTGCAAACTCAAGAAATTTTACAGGAATTAAAAATGAACTTTTTATTCTGGAAACAAATTGACTGAATGTATATAAACGAGAATTTTTAAAATCTAATTCTGTCTTTAGAATTACATAAGAAGATTGATAATAATCGGCTGATTTTGATTGAGAAACTAAAGTACCATCACTTGCAATCACGACAAAAGCGAGAAAGAGTGAGATTAGATATTTTAGATATTTATTCAATTTATTCTGTTTGATTTTATCAGCTAAACGAAAGTACAAATTAAAACAAAACCTACAATTTTGTAAACTGTTTTTGTTTATTGGTTTTTATTTCGATAAAGCAAAAGTCCCAATCCTGAAGTAAAAACCATACAAATCAGCAACTTAAGTTGTTTTGTTGTCATAATTTATGTTTTAAATTGATGAGACAAAACTACTATAGAGATATTTCTTAACAGCTTATTTTATTGAGTTTGGTACAAAACTATCGGTTTTAGATACAGAATTATAATGCCAATAAAGTTTCTTTATAGTTTTTAGAAACCGGAAGTTCTATTTGGGTTAGAATTATTGTATTTGGATTTCTCCAGGACTTAAAATGCGCAGGATTTATTAAATGAGAACGATGTATCTGCATTAAAAAATCAAAATCTTCCTGGACTTTTTTAAGCGAAGACCGAATCAATTTTGACACGAGTTTACCGTTCTCGATATAAAAAATCTCTACATAATTTTGAGCATTTGAAACACAAACCAAATCGTCTTTTTTGATTTTTAAAACATCCAGTTTATTTTCTCCCCTAAAATTCAAAATATCTTCTTTTAAAAGAATCAGTTTAATCAAATACCTTCTTGCCAGAATAATCACAGGAGTTAAAATCAAGGCAACTTTAATAAATATTACAACAAAGAACTCTTCAAAACCATATCCTCCATTTAAAATCGGACTTTTATAATAGGCGTAAATTCCAAAAAAATAAATCACATAAAAAAACAGCAGACTAATTACTTCATAATTTATATTCCATTTTGATATTTTCTCATAAACACTTTTTTGAAGAACGGCGAGAATAGCATAACATAAAAAAGCCATTACACTAAAACCAAAACTGATTAAAAACCAAGCTCTCAAATTTATTGTTCCGTCATCAAAAGGTTTTATGATGAAAGCAAAAATAAAAAGCCATAAAGCGATTAGCAAACCCACTATTAAATTATGTTTTATGGACATGTTGAGTTGTTTCATTTTCTTAAAGCGATTATTAACATACAATATTAGACTTAAATTCAACTTGTTTCAAGTAAGATTTATCAGTTTTCCACTTTTTTCAAGATCAACAATTACCAAAATACAAAAGAAGTAAAATACCACAAACTAATTTTTAAAAAGAAGAATTTTATATCGTATTAAAAAAATAAAACAGGGCTTCAAGCATTTCTGTAAGTATTTATTTAAAAATAATTTGTATTTTTATCACAGTCGTATCCGAAAAACTTATAGAGTAGGAAAACCCAAAAAACAAATTAACTATGAAAAATTTACAAAATTTATCAAAATTGCAAAAATTATCAAAAGAAGAATTGAAATCAATTAACGGTGGTAATGGCACACCCTGTGAACCATGGCCGCTATGTAACGGTCAAGGAGTCGATTTTTATGCAATAAACTCATGTGGTTGGTATTTATACAAAACATCAACAAGTAGCACCTGTATGGAATATGGAGCAGTATAAGCATTAATTTATTAAAACTGCTATCCTGGTCGATAGCAGTTTTTTTTATGTTCAATTTTTCATCGCTCGAAAGTTACTTATAAATAGTAAATTTATTATGCGTTAAACCAAAACCAAGATTCTCGTAGATAAGCACATTTTCTACCCGTCTTTTATTTGTTGTAACTTCTATACTTTTCAGGTTATTTTGATCAGCATAATTCATGATTTTTTCGATCAATTGTTTACCAACGCCTTGACCGCGATAGCTTTGATGGATAAAAAACCCCTGAATCTCGCCCACTAATCCGCAATGATGAAGAAGGTTTTGGGTATGAAAACTAATAAAACCTACGCCTTCATTCTGGTTTTCTGCGAGTAAATATAAATTCTTTGGGTTGGAGATATTTTCATTGAAAATTTTCTTGAAAACTTCAAAATCTAAAACTTCACTTTCGAGTTCGCAAATTGCTTTGTAAACAAAGTCCAGGTCTTGTTTTTCTACTCTCCTGATTTTAATATCTAATTCCATAATTTAATAAATTACCAAACAAAAATATTATTAATTTGTTAGTACATTGGCGAAAGCTTTCCACCATTATTAAAGGCCTTTTTTAACTCTTCAAGATTTGCTAACCATTCAATAGTTATAAATTTTGAACAATCATTTTTCAATTCATTAGACCAGTCAATTAAAATAGCTGCGCCATCATTTTTAATTTCATCTTTAGCAAATTGATATGTTTTATTAAAATATGCCGCTGCTTCTCCCCTAAGATCAAAAGACACATATTTTGTTTTTGAAAAAACTGCACATAACGAAAGTCGTTTTCTCTCACTCGTATCAAGTTTTTTTACTTTGTCTTTTTTTGTAAAATCATCGACTTCGAAAATTCTCGATACTGAGTTTTTTAGATTTGCATTTCTTTTTAAATACCCGCCCACACTCATCGGATTAAATATTCTTTTTAGTGCTGATTCTTCGATTGGTCTTGCAAAAGTCAACGGTTTTATTACTTTTACATTCTCATGATGTGCTTTTCCTGCAAAAATAGCTACCAATTGCTCTTTCAGATCATCAAAATGAGCTCCTCCTTCTAAATAGACAATAACCAACTCTCCTTCTCTTAATTCAAAAGGCGGTATAAAATAATGATCTGTCTTGATTCCTTTACTTTCAATTATAAGGTCCTTCATAATATCTTTTACAAATACTCATTCAACTCAAGACGCTCAAATTTAACCTTGTATTTCTGAACGTAATTATTCCATTCTTGTTTATGATTTTCATTATTATAAATTGCCGCTGCATAATCAACAACTTCTTTACTAAAATGATTTCCAAAAATAGCATCTAAATTCTCTATTCCAGTATCTACAATTCGTTTTAAAATTGATAATTTATCTTTCCCATTTTCTTTACAAGCTTTATCAAGCCATAATCCTTTGCCCATTTTCACATATTCTTCAAGCAAAGTATCAGTAATAAATTCAAAAGGAACATCATTTATGTCGGGTTCGTGTTCGCCGTTTTTGAATGTCGTTAAAATCAATTCTTCCGAATAAAATTCATTCGGGATAAGCGAAATCAGTGTTCCGCTTTGAGCCGCTTTTAGACAAAGTTCTTTTGTTATAAATTTATCCGGTATTTTCTGAATAGCAAAGCCATTTTTTTCTACTAATCTTTCGCAAAGTTCGGGCGTAATAAATTCCGGATCAACATAAGGCAATGCGTGAAAAGTAATATCTAATGCCAACTTAATAAGTTCAGCAGTTTTAAATTCCTTCGGAACCAATTTTAGATCTCTATAATTTAACTTTACTCTCTTTTGCCAATATTCATAGTTTTTCGACGGCGGATTATTTTGTTTTAAAACCAACTCTCCACTTTCTAATTCGCGTTTTAATTCTTCGAAGGTTTCGATCAAAGGATTTTTGAGATGTTTGCGCAACTCGGTTGAGATAATATATTCTTCGCTTTCATCATCATATTCACAACTATTTTTAGCATCAAAATCATCTGTTTTATCGTTATAATAAAACAAATCGTTTTTTCGATCTGCAAATGTAGTATAATGATCATCGACTATAAAAACGGGAGCTTCAATAATGCCCGAGCATTTAAAATTTCCGTGATTATACGACGTCATTACCACTTCCTGAGCTTTTACATTACCGGTTATTTCGACATATGAACCGCCTAATAATAAACTTTGACAAGTTACATTTCCATTAATAAAAACATAAGGCCCGTAATCACCTTCGGCATTTATAATTGTTCCGGTTGTCGAGAAATTTCCGTTTATTAAAATTCCTTCGATTCTTATTTTCTCCATTTCTTTTAATGAAAGATTTAAGATCTTGCCAAGCCATTTTTTCTCTTTATCTTCATAAAGATCCAGATAGAAGTTGCCTTTTAAATCAACATCTTCGTTTGCAACCAAAAAGAAATCTTCGTCGTTCCATTCATCGAAATAATCAAATCCTTCATGATCAATTAGAAACGGAAATTGGGATTTTACTTCTTTTATTGTTATTAGTTTAAAGTTTGAATGCTGCATTTTATTATTCCTTAATTCTAATTAATTCTCAACTCCATTACAGGCAAATATCGATCTTTAATAGAAGTTTCAATTTGTCCCACTTTTATAAATCCGAATTTAGCATAAAATATTTCAGCATTTGGTTCAGAATTGAGAACTATTTTTTGAACGTTTTGATCTTTTATTCGAAGCAGAAAATCATTCATTAATACTTTCCCGAATCCTTTGCCAATAAACTCAGGCAAAACAAATAAATTATCGAGTTTTATTGTATTTTCACTTTCGTGAAAGAATGAATAATAGCCAACAATCTCATTATCTACCATTAAATTAAAAACTGAATTCGTCTCGATATATTCTTCTGAAACCGTTAGAAATGGATGCCAGATTTCTATTTGTTCATTTGAATATCCCCAATAAGCTTTTGACTTTTTGGTTATTTGGGTTAAGATTTCGTGGTCGTTTCGGATTGCTTTTTGTAGGGTCATTATTCAATAAATCTTGAGTTAATATCGATTTTGTTTTCGGTATGGATTTCAAATCCTAAAACCAGATTTAAGAGTCTAGTACTAACATTGTATTCTTTTTGCTCCAACAATAAAACTTCCCTCAACATCAGTAATAAATGCTCCATAGGGATCAACATATTGATTGGCATTATTTTTATTTTCAATATTAAACCAAAGCGAAAAATTATAATAGCCATCACTAAAATTATTCTTTACAGAACCTTTAAATTGCAAACTAGAAAAAACCATATGATAATCTTCTATTTTTTCATCTTGATTTATACTACTTCCAAAAGCTTCTGCCAGAGCCAGCAATACTTTTTTAGATTTAGACAATAGTAAAGGCAAACTGTTTTTATGTTTTATATTCTTAACAAAATCAACAAAAAGATCCCAGTCGATTTGACTTTGATTATATTCATCTTCATAAATTTCAAAACTAACATCTATATCATTAACATACTGAGTTGACATGTAACATTTTGCACTTTCGGAATATACAAAATCAAATTTTTGATTATCAATTTGAAGTGTTTTCATAAGAATTTGAGTAAGAGGTCTAATTAATAAAATGGTATTGTTTTCAAGCCAATATACAAAATACCACAATTTAAAAAAACCGATGTTCTAAATAAATAATTAGATTACTAATGATTTCGCGTGAGGGATAGAGGCGGTATCCTTTTATGAAGCGGAGCGGAGTAAAAGATATAGCCGAAAGCCCGACCCGGAGGGACACGCCATTATTAAGATTCTGTGCTGAGTTTTCTAAACCTTTGCGTCAATTGTTAGTGAGGTTGCTTCGTTTCTCGCAATGACAAAAACTTTGTGACTTAGCGCCTTCGTGGCAAACCAAAACAAATAAGAAAACTTTAATAAATCAATCTTATGCCACTTCTGTAAAAATCACTAATTTTGAAATTCGAAGTTCAAAACTCACATTATTATGAAATATCATCAAATAAACAGCGCTCTTTTTGTAAAAAATCGCAAAAAATTCACGGCAGAAATGAAACCTAACAGTGTTGCCGTTTTTAATTCAAATGACATTTACCCGGTTAGTGCTGATAGTACTTTGCCATTTGCGCAACACAGGGATATTTTTTACCTAAGCGGTGTTGATCAGGAAGAAAGTATTTTGCTTTTGTTTCCAGATGCACCTTATGAGAACCAAAAAGAGATTCTTTTTTTAAAAGAAACCAATGATCATATCGCAGTTTGGGAAGGTGAAAAGTTAAGCAAAGAACGTGCATTTCAGGTTTCAGGAATCAGAACGGTTTATTGGTTGCAGGATTTTCATAAAGTTTTGAACGAAATGATGACGTATGCTGATACAATGTATATTAACACCAACGAACATTATCGTGCAAGCGTTGAGACCGAAACTCGCGAGGCTCGTTTTATAAAATGGTGGAAAGAGCGTTATCCGGCACATAACGTAGCAAAAAGCAACCCGATCTTGCAACGTATTCGCTCTGTAAAAGAAAGCGAAGAAATCGATTTGATTCAGCAAGCTTGTGATATTACTGAGAAAGGTTTCCGTAGATTATTGTCGTTTGTAAAACCAAATGTTACAGAATATGAAATCGAAGCCGAATTGATTCACGAATTCGTTCGTAACCGTTCTAAAGGTTTTGCTTATACACCAATTATTGCTTCGGGAAATAATGCAAACGTTTTACATTATATCGAAAACAATCAGCAATGTAAAGCCGGAGATTTGATTTTATTGGATGTTGCTGCTGAATACGCGAATTATTCAAGTGATATGACAAGAACAATTCCGGTTTCGGGGAAATTCTCAGATCGCCAGAAAGCGGTTTATAATGCTGTTTTGAAAGTAAAAAATGAGGCTACAAAAATGTTGACTCCGGGAACGCTTTGGAAACAATACCATATTGAAGTGGGTAAAATCATGACATCTGAATTACTTGGTTTAGGTTTATTAGACAAAGCCGATGTTCAGAACGAAAATCCGGAATGGCCTGCTTACAAAAAATATTTCATGCACGGAACTTCTCACCACATGGGACTTGACACGCATGATTACGGATTGCTGCACGAACCAATGAAAGCTAATATGGTTTTTACGGTTGAACCAGGAATTTATATTCCGGCAGAAGGTTTCGGAATTCGTTTAGAAGACAATGTTGTCATTCAGGAAAAAGGAGAGCCTTTTAACTTAATGCGCAATATTCCGATTGAAGTTGATGAAATCGAAAGTTTGATGAATTCTTAAAAGAATATAAATTATAGAAAATAGAATAAAGACGGCTGGCAGAAATGTTAGCCGTTTTTTTTTCCATATAAGTAATATAAGTTCATCTAAAATTGAACCAATACGTAGTAATTTTAACTCAAATGAACTTATAGTACTTATATGGTTTTAGCTTTTCTTATCTTTGCAATTATAATAAAAACACTATTTTGAAAACTCTTTTATATAAAAATACCAAGATTTCTTATTCTGATTCAGGTCAGGGAACTGCAATTGTTTTGCTTCACGGCTTTCTTGAAAATAAAAAAATGTGGGACGATTATGTTGCTCTTTTCGCTGAAAAATATCAGGTTATCGCTATCGACTTATTAGGTCATGGCGAATCTGATTCGTTGGGATATGTTCATTCTATGGAGGAAAATGCAAATGTTGTACACGAAATTTTAAAACATTTGAAGATCGAAAAAGCCACAATTGTGGGGCACTCTATGGGAGGTTATGTTGGTTTGGCTTTCGCCGAATTATTCCCAAAGAATATCAATAAATTGGTTCTGCTCAATTCTACATCAAAAGCAGACAGTCACGAGAAAAAAATAAACCGAAATCGCGCCATAAAAGCAGTAAAACAAAACTATGTAAACTTTGTAAGTCTTGCGATTGGTAACTTGTTCAGTGAAAACAACCGAACGCGATTGGCTGACGAAATAGAAAAAGCAAAAGTTGAAGCTTTAAAAACTCCATTACAAGGAATTGTAGCTTCGCTCGAAGGAATGAAAATTCGAAAAGACAGAGCATCGCTTTTGCAAAAAAACTTATTCCCCGTTTTATTGATTTTAGGTAAAAAAGATCCGGTTTTAAACTACGAAGAAAATATTAGTCAAATCGAAAATACAAACGCAAAATTAGTTTCTTTTGAAGACGGACACATGAGCCAGATCGAAAACAAAGAAGAACTGAAAACCACTTTATTGGATTTTTTCGAATAATTATAATCCACTTTATAAAACCAAAAAAGGCTGCTCAAAAAATATGAACAGCCTTTTTCTCATTATTGGGGCAAACTTATAATTTTGATATAATGTCTTTTTTGAATTTAGACAAAGTTGCTCTTGTTAATCCAAGATTCGCTTTTGTTGAGTCAACCGCTAAGTAAATAAAATACTTACCATCTTCAGAAACATCTATAATATGTATCTGATCTGTAAGTGTTATTAAGATATCATTGATTTTTTGATCTAATCCCAAAGCTTTAATAGCACTTAATTTTGCTTTTACCACTTCTAAATTATAAGCAGATGCTAATTCCGGGTCAAAATTAGGATTTAAAGAAAGCGAAGAGTAAGACATTCCTGTTTCAACCTCGGTTACTGAAACAGCAATAAATCCGTTGATATTTTCTTTTAAATCGTTTTGGAAATTCTGTAAAAAATCTGACATGTTTTAATTGTATTTAAATTAATTATTGAAAACGGTATCCATTTTGCGCAGCAAAAGTCCCATTTTACTTATATCTTTAGAAAGCAACGCAACACAGTTATCCTGTTCGTCTTTATTGGCCACCACAATACCATCTTTGTTCTTAATCATGACTTGTTTAAGATCTCCGTTATTTACATCTTCAGACATTTCTAAACACATCTTTAATATCATTCCGATCATCGCTGCTACATTTCCGTCATACTCTAAATTAACCGATTCGAGCAAAATACCATCTATGTTAAAAGTTAATCCAGATTCGGCTCCAGTCTCTTCTACGAGTGTGTTTAAATCAATCATATCGTTGTTATATCATTTTTAAGAAGAGCCAAAGATATTTTAATAAATAGAATTGTCCGATAAACACTTGTTAAAAAAAAGACACACGTAACCGTTTGAAACACTTTTATTTATACGATAGTGTTTCTTTATTTTTTAAATAAACTTTCTAAAAAACGTTAACAAAAAAAGAAGATTTAACTAAAAAGAGATCAATCTGTTTGAGATATCCTAAATAGTATTTTAACATTTGCAAGACCATCTGTTTACAGCAAGTTTTTCCATAGCTTTGCAAAAAAATTGAACAAAATGAAAACTGTTGACGAACTACGTTTTGACTTAAATGTAAAATTGATGAAATTTAGAAGATTTCGTTTTGAAAACGGAAGCATAAACAATCCTAATTTGCAGGAAAGCGCAAAAAAGGGATTTTTTAAAAAGATTTTCAGCTAAAAGCCCCCTACAAAAGCTCCAAATCTACCAAATAACCTTTTGACACAAGTTCTGCATTATTCCTGATATAATGCGTTTTACCCTCTTTGATCAAAACCAATTGAGTTGAAATTTTGATTACATTTTTATAATTGTGATCTGTAATAACAATTCCCTTTTTGTCTGAATTTGCCTCGATCATTTCATTGACAACATCTACCATCAAAGGAGATAATCCATTATAAGGTTCATCTAGCAAAACGAATTTTGAAGGATTCGAAAGAACAATTTTAATTTCTAAATATCGCAATTCGCCACTTGACAAATGACTTATTTGTTTCCCTAAAAGAGGCGCAATAAATGAATCATTGTTAAAAAAACTAATTTTTTGTTTATCGATTGATAATGACACTGCTTTTTTTACCGAAAAGTGATTTGGAATAAATTGTTCCTGCGACAAATAACTAATCTCACTGAACACATTATTGTCATTGTTTTTTGAAACTGAATCGATACGGATACATTTATTAGGTGCCGGTATTATTCCGAAAATAATTTTCAATAAAGTTGATTTTCCTGAACCATTTCGTCCTAATAAACCAATGATTTGCGAGGTTTCACATTTTAGATAAACATCTGAAAGAATTACTCTGTCATTGTATTTTTTTTGAATTCCGTCAACTTCTAAAATATGTTTTTTCAAAATATTTTCTTTAATAAAAAAATTATCAAACCAATTAAAACTGTAGCAATAAAAGTCATCAAATAGCTGGAAAGCAAAAGCCAGAGTTTTGAAATTCCGTTATTCGAATAAAATAAATAATCATTTTTTCTATACAACTCTTTAAAACCAATACTGATCAAAAATCCGAAACTCAGGAACATTATAAAAAAGTAATCAAAACCTCCCAATAAAACAGCAATAGCACAAACAGTTAAATTAATAACTAAAGTGGTTTTAAAAAATTCAAAAATGTTGTTTAGCTTTCTGATACTTTACATTATTTTTTCCTCAAAAGGAATATTAATATTAAAAATTTCTGTAAGCAGAATAACAATTTCTTCTAAATAATTCTTCAAAATCTCATTTGAAACCACCATATCCAATTCTTTTTCCTCTTTAAATCCAAAAGGAAGAAATCCCGATTTTAGATTTTTAAACGAGATAATCCCAACTTCAATTGGCAAACCTGCAGCTTCATTTTCGAACATAAACGCATAAGCCAAAACCTGAATGATTTTATCGTTTTTAAGCTCCTGTGTCAATCCGTTCCATGACTTTAGTATAACATTGTTTTTTTCTACTTTACCGGTCTTATAATCGATAATTCTTATTTTTCCGTTACGTATTTCAATCCTGTCGACATTTCCTTTTATTAAAACCGGAAAAGGCAAATTTGGATGATTTAATGTGCGACCGTAAGTTTGTTCTAAAGCTATAATTTTAACTGCATCTCCATTTTTAATAGCTTCTAATTCCATTTTCAAGAAGTTCGAAACATTTCGCTTTGCCACTTCAAAAGCCAGAAGATTACGTCCTTTTTTAATTTCACCTTCTTTATAGACAACTTTAAATTGTCGTAAAACTTCATCATCTAACAATTTAAAACAATTTTCAAGATCAGTCTCAGAAATAAACCTGCCCACAAAAGGATCATACAACGCTTTTAAAGTTTCATGAATTATTGTTCCCAGTGTATTTAACGCAATATTTTCTTCTACCTCTTCTACTTCACGAATACGCAGTATTTTTTGAAAATAAAACTCAATCGGATTTCGAATATAACTCGTCAATGCCGAAGGCGAAAAACCAGCAGTAGCAATTTCCTTTAAACGTTCCATAACCGCATCAGATTTTGGAACTACCATAGGCTGATAGGCCGATGTTGGCAAAACAGGATTATAAATATCAAATGTCAGATTGTGCTTCGATTGCTTCTCGACCTCAAGCTGCGTTATAAAACGGCTTCTTTCTCCTGCATCTAAACCATCATTTTCGGTATTATAAATCAGATAGATGTTTTTAGCTCTTTGCAATAAGTGATAAAAGTGATAGGTATAAATGGCGTCTTTTTCCTTGAAAGTTGGCAAACCCAATTCTCTTTTTACATCATACGGAATAAATGAATTCTGAGATTTTCCTGCAGGAAACTTTCCTTCATTCATAGAAGTTACAATCACGGTATCAAAATCAAGAACACGACTTTCTAAAACTCCCATGATTTGTAGCCCATGCAAAGGTTCACCTTCAAACGAAACTTCGGCCACATCAATAATTTGCTTATAAATAGCGTGCAAAGTATCAATATTATCAATATGATGATGTTGCGAATAATAGTTAATCAATTTATTAATGACTTTAAAAACAGCAAAAACAAATGCTTTTGCAATCTTTTCTTCTTCATTGTCATTGCTAAAATTCTCTTTGATTAACAGCAAAAGTGCCGATACATTTTCAAGAACTGCAATCGACCCGTTTTCCCATTTCTGAAACAACAATTGAAACAATTGCGACGGATAGGAATTAAGTTCAATAATTCGGTTATGAGTAATAAACGTATAATTATTTTCTTTGATGATTCGAACTAAATTGCCTGAATTTGCATAAGGTTCAACTAAAGGATGGGTCAAAATATCAAGTACATCTTTATAATAAAACACATAACTCTCGCCTTTTCTGGAAAGCGCATTGGTATGCATTTTAAACAATTTGGCAATCAATATTTGTGATGGATTATTCTTCCCGGAATATCCCATTGTAATATTTAAACTTCCAATAGAAGAAGGTAATGAATACAAAACAGGCATTAATAAATTTTCCTCCCCCAGTACAATAGCCACTTTATCGAGCGATGTTGTAGGGTTTTGATTAATTATATTTTCGACAATACTTCCGGCTAACTTGGCCTGCCCTATTGTTTTAGGAGTCCCTATAACCTGAATATTTTTAGACTGAGAAAAATCATCTACAATCCATTCAAAAATATTTGTTTTATAATGTTTCCAATTCTCTTTAAAACGACGAACAAAAAGTCCGGCATCATGATACGGATCATTAAGAAAAGTTTGATCTACATCCCAATAAATTTTAGCCCGATCTAACGCCAATAAATGTTGTACAATTTTTTCCTCAGCAGCATTTAAAGCATTAAAACCGGCGAAAATAAAATTTCTGTTTGCAATAGTATTCGAAAAGTGATTCAGATTATTTACTGCTTCTCTATAAATCAAACCTTGATATCCAATTGATTTATTCAGTAAATGATTGTATAATGAATCATAGTATAAAGGCAGAAGTTTCCAAAAATCGATATAATTTTCTAAAAGTTTGGTTTTATTTTCGACTTCAATTCCCCATTTCTTGATATCTTCTATATCTTTCAAATAGGATAAAACATGAACCGGATCTAATAAGTAGCGATCGATTTCATTAAAATCCTGCAAAAGCGTTTTAGCCCAATTGGCAAATAACTCGAAGGATTGCTGATTTTGTTTTTCTGTTATAGAAAGATACACTTCATAAAACTCAAACAAAAGCTCAATTGAATCTATCGATCTTATTGAGGCTACATCTTGTACAAAGTCTTCTATACTAATAATTTCCGGAGAAAGAATAGTATTTTTAGTTTCATTTTTTAAAGCTTCAATCAAAAAAACCTTTGCTCTTTTGTTTGGCAAAACAATAGTAGTTTCAGTAAGCTTATCCGAATAATCCTGAATTATAACAGTTGCTATTTTTCCGAGAAAAGAAGTATTTATCATTGTATAAAAATAAAAAAAGCCATTCAATTAAGAATGGCTTTTAGTATTTATTTAGAAAGTAAATTAGATTTTACCTTGGTATTTAGAACCAATGTGTCTAATTTCAGTTCTTCTGTTTTGTGCTTTACCTGCAGCAGTTTTGTTAGTTGCAACTGGTTGAGACTCTCCAAAACCTTTAGAAACTAAGTTATCAACGTTTACTCCTCTTTCGATCAAAGCGTTCATAACAGCAGTAGCTCTTTCTTCAGAAAGTTTTTGGTTCAATTTGTCAGAACCATCGCTATCTGTGTGACCTTCAATACTGAATTTCGCGTTTGGATAGTTTTTAAGGATTTCTTTAATAGCATCTAATCTAGCTGGAGTTTCTTTGTCACCAGTTTTGAAAGTAGCTTTTCCAGAGTTAAAGTAAATAGCTCTTGCTTGAACTTTAAGATCTTCTAAAGCTTCAGTAGTAACTTCAGGACAACCTCTGTTAGAAGCAGGACCGTAAACTGTAGGACAATCATCATCTTTATCAGCTACACCATCTTTGTCAGCGTCTAAGAAAGGACAACCACCATTTTCTTTAGGACCAGCAACTGTAGGACATTTGTCATCTTTATCAGCGATTCCATCTCCGTCAGTATCAGGACAACCTTTTAAAGCAGCTAAACCAGCAACATCTGGACAAGCATCATCTTTATCAGCAATTCCGTCTCCGTCTTTATCAGGACATCCGTTTAATGCAGCTAAACCAAATTCAGTTGGACAAGCATCACTAGCGTCAACGATTCCGTCTCCGTCAGTATCAGGACATCCGTTGAATTGTTTTAAACCAGCAACATCTGGACAAGCATCATCTTTATCGTAGATTCCGTCTCCGTCAGTATCTTTACCTCCGAATTTGAAAACTAAACCAGCAGTGTGTTGGAAGTGAGATACAGCATCTGGAGTTCCAGAAGCATCAACTCTATCTCCGCTAACTGCCCATTTGTATCTTGTAGCAAGCTCAAGACCAATAGCATCTGTAAACCAGAAAGTTAGACCAGCACCTGGATTAACTGTTCCGTAGCTGCTATCACCAAAGAAAGTATAACCTCCACCAACAGATAACGAAGGATCGATTACTTTAGATTTGATTAATTCCTGGAAGCTATATTTAATAGTAGCATCAATTCCGTAGTACATTAAATCACCAGGATTACTTACAACGTTTCCTCTTGAATCATGCCCTGGAGCAGTTGGAAGAAAAGTAACGAATTTATCAATTTTGTTTACAGATCCTTGTAAACCAACAGAGAAACCACTACCTACATATCTAGACACACCAATGTAAGATAGAGAAGGAAGAATATTCCAGTTGTCTTTTGCAGCGAATGCTTGAGAAAAGTGTTGATCAAAGAATCCACTTCCTGATCCAGAACTTGTTCTAGTATCAACGGCATTAACTCCAAAAGAGATAGCCCATGGATTGTTACTGTCTTGTGCGTGAGAACTTAAACCCATCACCATCATCACAGCAACTAAAAGTTTGTTAAGATGTTTCATACTTAATTTTTTTTAATTACAATTTAGTTAATTACAAGCAAAAGTAACACCAAATTTTTTAAATACAAAATGAAATGTTAAAAAAAACCTACAAAAATTTCCGTATGTGGAAATTATATAACTTTTAACATTTTTCCGACAACTGTAAAGGCTGCTATAGCTCTATCTAAGTGGTCTTTAGTATGTGCAGCAGATAATTGAACCCTAATTCTGGCTTTTTCTTTAGGCACAACCGGAAAGAAGAATCCTATTACATAAATACCTTCTTTCAAAAGTTCATTAGCCATCGTTTGTGATAGTTTTGCATCATATAACATGACAGGAACTATTGCAGAGTCTCCATCAATGATATCAAAACCGGCTTTTTTCATTCCTTCTTTGAAATAATTCGTATTCCACTCTAATTTATCACGCAAAGAGGTATCTTTTTCTAACAGTTCAAAAACTTTTATAGAAGCACCAACAATAGCAGGCGCTAATGAATTTGAAAATAAATACGGACGTGAACGCTGACGCAATAATTCGATTATTTCTTTTTTAGCAGTTGTATAACCTCCCATTGCACCACCAAGTGCTTTACCAAGAGTTCCTGTTATAATATCAACTCTTCCCATTACACCTTTTGCTTCAAGCGTACCTTTACCAGTTGCTCCAATAAATCCTGCCGCATGACATTCGTCCACCATTACCATTGCATCATACTTATCTGCCAGGTCACAAATTTTATCTAAAGGCGCCACAAGACCATCCATAGAGAAAACTCCATCAGTAACAATTAATTTAAAACGAGCTCCGGCTTCATTAGCTTTAATCAGCTGCTGTTCTAAATCTTCCATATTACTATTTTCATAACGGTAACGTGCTGCTTTACACAAACGAACTCCATCAATAATAGAAGCGTGGTTCAAACTATCCGAAACAATTGCATCGTTTTCTCCTAACAATGGTTCAAAAACACCACCATTTGCATCAAAAGCTGCTGCGTAAAGAATAGTATCTTCTGTACCATAAAAATCAGCAATCTTTTTTTCTAATGTTTTATGAATATCCTGAGTTCCGCAAATAAAACGTACAGATGACATTCCGAAACCGTGTGTATCCATCGCATCTTTTGCAGCCTGCACCACCTCAGGATGCGACGAAAGCCCCAAATAATTGTTCGCACAAAAATTCAATACTTTCTCTCCTGTCGAAATAGTAATTTCTGCATCCTGAGCAGAAGTTATAATTCGTTCTTTTTTAAAAATTCCGTTTTCTTCAATAGTTTGCAACTCACTTTGCAAATGTTCTTTTATTTTACCGTACATTTTTATTTATTTAAAACGTTAAAAATTAACAACTTAAGCCTGTTAAGACCTAAATATCTCTTTAACATCTGATTAATTTCTTCACAAATTTACTACATCGATTTCTGTTCCTATATACACCAAAGCTTTTTTTAACACTTTGTACCCTAAATCTTCAATAGCATCCTGATATTCCTGAATTTGTTGTGTGTATTTGGAATTTATCGCCCCTGTCTTATAATCTAAAAGATAAGCTTCTTTGTTAGCAGTCAAAACAATTCGGTCCGGCTTTAATATTCTGCCTTCTTTCTGAACGATTGTTTGCTCATTCAGAATAGTATAATTTCCATCAAAACAAATAGTCAATTCAGGATGATTTACAATTTCCCGAAGCGATTTCAAGACCATATCTACCTGATCGATTGTAATCAAACCATTTTCAATCGCTTTTGTAATCGCCAAATCAATATCTGACTTATCTTTTACAAAGGCTAAAATCTCGTGAACTATATTTCCGTACGCGATTGCTTCTTGCTGATGCGTTCCCCACATTAGGGATTCTCGTTGTGCTATTTTGATGTTTTTAGGATTTAAAACATCTAAAACTACCGGAATCGTTTTTACCAAATCGATTAATTCTGTCGATTTTGAAAGCCTGGTTTTATCTCCAAATTCATATTCTAATTTATCCGGATCAAAAACACCTTTGTTAATTAAGTATTTAATAAAAAAAGAAGCCATATTACTTGGGAACTCACCATCTTTCCTTTCTTTTAAAGATTGAGAAATAACATACAGCTGTTCTTCTGCGCGAGTCAGCGCTACATACAAAACATTAATATTATCGAGTAACTCTTCTTGTTTCTTTAAATTAAAAACATTCGAAGCGCTTTCTCCAAAACCTTCGACAGCACTACTATTATCAATTAGAGCTTTTGGAACATCCAAATCAACATCTTCAGTATCAAGCCATAATTTATCTTTTGGCTTTCGATTATAATCTTCTTCGGCAAAAGGCATAATTACCACAGGAAACTCCAAACCTTTCGATTTATGAATGGTCATAATTCGAACTGCATTAATCCCTTCCGGGGAAGGAATACTAAATCTTCCTGCATTTTTATCCCAATAACCAAGAAAATCTGCAATTCCGGCCTGATTTCTAATATCTCTCTCTAAAACGATATCCAGAAAAAATTGCACATAAGCATTTCCTTCTGCAAGAGGCACAAATTTCGAAATGATAATTTCTACTGCTTCGTAAAGTGACTTTTTTCGAATATTTTCAAAAGACAAAGCAACATCAAAACTTAGAAGCCATTTTTCGAAATCAACTTCTAATTTATGCGCCATTCCCTGAGCAATGAAGTCATGAACAGGCATTTGAATTTCTTTGTTTGAAGCCAAAAAATGCAGAAAATTAGCTTTTGATTCAAGATCAGCACTATTGTGCAAATATTTCAACAAATGAACAATTAAACGAACTTCTGTAGCATTTTGAATCATCAGGGTTTCTGAAGACAAAAGCGGAATATTTTGTTCGGTCAAATAATTGGCAATCGCAATTCCCTGATCTCTTTTTCGGGTCAGGATAACAATATCATTATATTCAAAACCTTCACGAACTACTTTTTGAATCGTGTTTAATGTCGCTAAAACATATAAATCTGATTTTTCGACTACCTCTTCTTCATCTGCAAAATCATTTTTTTCGATTATTGGAAGAAAAGAAATATTGACATAACCGCCTTTTTTTGAATTTGAGTTTTGAAAACTATGATTCTCATACAAGTTTTTATAATCTTCATTTGAAAACTCAGTCGAAATGAGTTTAAAAAAGGAATTATTAAAATCAATTACTTCACTATAACTTCTATAATTGGTATCTAAATGCTTTATTACTTTTTCAGGATTATTAAAAGGATTTAAACCTTTACTCAATTCTATAAATTGCTCCGCTTTACCACCTCTCCAGCGATAAATAGATTGCTTAGGATCACCTACAATCATCAAAGTTCCCTTATTACCTAAATCATCTAAGCCTGAAAGCGAATTATCTATTAGCGGAATCAGATTTTGCCATTGCATCTCTGAAGTATCCTGAAATTCATCAATAAAAAAATGACGATAACGCTCACCTATACGTTCATAAATAAATGGCGCGGGCTGGTTCTGAATTTCGCGATGAATTATGGCATTAAATTCAGAAATCGATAAAACATTTTGTTCGGCCTGGATTTTTGCCAACTCATTGCTAACGGTATTTAAAAGAGAAAGAGGTGTTATATTTTTTAGAAATGCTTTATAAAAATCTCTTTTTTCGAAATTCTTATAAATTTTCTCCAGAATCTGAAGCAGCTCCGGAATAATATTTTCGATTAATGCTTTGTCTTTGGCCGTTTTATTAATTGCGATGTCATCAAATTCATGAAAAGTTTTATTTCGCGGATTAAATTTTCCATCCCGAATACTTTCCAGATGATTCGGAAAAGTTCCGCGGGAAAATGATTTTAAATCTATTCCGTTTTTATCGATCAAAGCAAGAGCTTCTGTAGCAAAAACTTCATTTTCAGATTCCAGATCTTTACAAAGAGCCAGCATTTTCTTCTTTATCACCACAAATTCCTCAATAGATTTGTCATGAAAATGAGAAATTTCATTTCGATTATTTTCATTCAAAACCAATCTTCCTGTCTCTAAAATTTCACGCGATATATCCCAACTCTTATCGTCGTCGGTTTTTTCCATCGTAAAATCGATCAACAATTTAGTCAGCGTTTCGTCCTGTCCGGCTTGCGCAATAATCGCATCAACCGCTTCTGTCAATAAATTTTCAGTATCTAAAGTAACCTCAAAAGTCATGGGTAAATTCAGGTCATGCGCAAAAGCACGAATTACTTTATGCGTAAACTTATCGATTGTAGAAATATCGAACGCAGCATAATTATGAATAAGATGCTTGATGATATTCTGCGATTTTGTTTTGATTTTAATAACAGAAAGTCCTGTATCCCGAGACAAATCTTCCATTAAATCCAATGCTTTTCCTGAAGGTTCTTCTTTTGTAAACTCAGACAAACTTCCCACAATACGGCTTTTCATTTCATGAACCGCTTTATTGGTAAAAGTTATAGCGAGGATATTTCGATATGCATCATTTTTAGGAGAAGAAAGAATAATTTTAAGATATTCTTTCACCAAAGTATAGGTCTTTCCTGAACCTGCAGAGGCATCATAAAGGGAAAAGGACGGACTTTGCATAACTTTAGTTTTATAATGTAAAAATAGCACAATAAATATTAAACCCCAATAATGGAAATTCTAAATTCCAATATCTACTTGAGGCAAATACTAAATCAAATAATGAAAAATTCCAAATTCCAATGCCTGACGTATTTATTACACAGTTATTGGAATTTGGAATTTTGAATTATTGGAATTTTAAAAGTTTATGCAGTTTTAGGGAATGCTCTTTTATTAAAAAATAACAAAATCCCAACACCTGTAGAAATCGCCATATCGGCAACATTAAAAATAGCATTAAAAAAAGAAACTTCTTCGCCTCCCCAAACAGGGAACCAAGCTGGCAAAGTACCTCTCCAGAGAGGAAAATAAAACATATCTACTACCAAACCATGAAACCAAGTTCCGTAAGGTTCCGGCGAGAATAATGTTGCCAGATTACCGTGACTGTCATCAAAAATAATCCCATAAAAAACAGAATCAATAATATTCCCGGCTGCTCCTGCAAAAATTAAGGCAATTGCAACGATCAAATAATTAGAATGACGTCTTTTAATTGAATCAGACAACCAATATGCGATACCAAATACAGCAAAGATTCTAAAAACAGTCAAAATCAACTTTCCGTATTGTCCCGGTATTTTTGTTCCCCAGGCCATTCCTTCATTTTCTATAAAATGAATTCTAAACCAATCAAAAACAACAACTTCTTCACCTAAAACAAAATTTGTTTTTACGTATATTTTTGAAAGCTGATCAACAATTAAAACTAAGAATATAAGGAAATACGCTTTTGGTAATGACATTTTATTAAATTTTGATGGGGCAAAAGTAACAATTTAATCAAAAAAAACGCTCCCAATGGAGCGTTAATTCTTTTCTGCCACAAACAGAGGCGTGTCAGATTAATTTATTTATTCTTATAAAGGTTTATTTTTTAGTATTTGGCTGGACTGGTGCCTTTGGAGTCTTTGGCGTATCTGCAAAAAATTCAGAAATAGACTTAAGCAAACCTTTACCCTCTTTTCCGGCTGTTGCTTTTTTAGCTTCGGCCTTTTTTACATCAGCTTTAAATTTAATGCGAATTTTTTCAAATTCCTTCATTCTATGCTCTACGTCAGAGTTTACATCTTTGAATTTCAATACTTTAGCCATTGTGTAAGTTTTTTATGTTAAATAAATAAAATTATTAATGATTTGGTATTACAATGATACATAATTTAATTTATATTTGTTAGTAAAAATTAACACTTGTTTAGATCGAAAAGCAATATTCCTTACCAATAGACATCAAAATAAATTAATTTTAACAGTTTTGCTAAATCCTACAAATATGACTGAAATAACATCTACTCTAAACAACTTCCTGGTTACTACAAAATCTTCTGCTGCATTAATAATAAACGGAAAAGGAAAATTAATTACATCATTAGAGATTGATTATGCAGATAGCGTTGCCGCAATGAGCGCTGCTATCTTATCAATGAGCGAAAAATTCTTAATTGATTTAGATAAAGGGGTATTAAAACAATTATTTCTAAAAACCTCGGAAGGTGTTGTTATTGGAAATAAAATAAGCGGTACAAACTTTATAATTGCATTTTCGAAAGATGGAAGTAATCTGGGTTTATTAATGCGCTCAACTGATGAAGTCGCTACAGAATTAAGTAAGAATTCCCTATTAAAATAACATAAATCTATTAACCCAAAAACAACCCTAAACTATGAGTAACGACTTTTTAAACGTTTTTTTAAATGAAATGAAAACCAACGTAAACGGCTTTATAGCGGTAGCTGTAACCGAAATTGAATCAGGATTAAGCTTTGGAAATCTAACAATTGATCCGGCGTTCGATCCTGAACTTGCAGCGGCCTATAATCTTGAAGTTGTAAAAGCCAAATTAAGCGCCGTAAAAGCTTTAAATTTAAACCAGGACATCGAAGATATTTTGATCACACTTTCGAATCAAATTCACATTATCGATATTTCTCCAAACAAAAAATTCATGATCTATCTTGCTGCAGATTCATCTAAGGCAAATTTAGGAATGACAAGAGCTGTATTAAAAAAACACAAATTAGAGCTAGAGAAAAACTTAGCTTAGTTTTTAGTTTTATTTTTTAATTAGAGCTATCTGCAATCAAGGTAGTTCTAATTAAAAAAAATTTTTCGTTGCCCCAAATCGCATACTTTTTACTTCTTACAAAAAATTGACTTATAATTTTAGCTCTTCTTTTTTAATTATAATCAAATTCTTTCAAAAGGTTTAAACTCACCTTAAACACATTACAACAAAACATTAAACAAAAAAAAACGCCCCTAAAAGGAGCGCTTATTTCATTCAGTATTTATTATCGTTGCAAGTTCTTCGCTTCGATACTCATTGTTGCATGAGGAACGATTTTAAGCCTTTCTTTGCCAATTAATTTACCAGTTACTTTGCAAATACCGTATGTTTTATTTTCTACACGGAATAATGCGTTTTTTAGATCGCGGATGAATTTTTCCTGTCTGATAGCCAACTGCGAGTTCGCTTCTTTAGACATTGTTTCGCTTCCTTCTTCAAATGCTTTAAAAGTTGGAGAAGTATCATCTGTTCCGTTATTCAAATCATTCATGTAAGCACTTTTTATTAAATCCAGATCGGCTTGTGCTTTTTGTATTTTATTTTGAATTATTTCTTTGAACTCTGCCAAATCAGCGTCAGAGTATCTTGTAATTTCATCTATCATTTTATATTTATTTTGAAATTAATATCATTGTTTTTATATCATCAAATTCAATTTCTGTGCCGTTTTCTAAACTATCCACAAAAACCAATTCATCTGTTAATGTCTCAGACTTAATATAGTCTATATTTTTTAGAATTGCTTCTTCTAAAATACCGTTTCGTTTTATTTGAACTTTAATCTTATCAGTAACTTCAAATCCTGAATCTTTACGGATGTTTTGAATTCTGTTTACTAATTCTCTCGCGATACCTTCGTTTTTCAATTCTTCAGAGATTGTAATATCAAGCGCAACTGTTATTCCGTTTGAATTTGCAACCAGCCAACCTTCGATATCCTGCGATGTTATTTCGACGTCTTCTAGTGATAAAGTTACATTATTTCCAGCAATAACAATATCTAACGTGCCCTGCTTGTCTAACCGATTGATCTGATCTGCCGAAAAAGATTGTATCTCTTTGGAAATCAAACCCATATCTTTACCAAAACGTGGACCTAAGGCTTTAAAATTAGGCTTAATTTGTTTTACCAGAATATCTGAATCATCCTCTAAAAGTATGATTTCCTTAACGTTTACTTCTGCTTTTACAAGCTCGGAAATAGCTAAAATTTCGGCTCTCTGATTTTCGTCAAGTACCGGAATCATTACCTTTTGCAAAGGTTGACGCACTTTTATCATTTCCTTTTTACGAAGCGATAAAACCAAAGATGAGATGGTTTGCGCCTTCTGCATTTTGCTTTCTAACGTTTTATTAACAAAGTTTTCGACAAATTTCGGGAACTGAGCCAAGTGAACACTGCTGTATTGCTCAGATTCTGTCGAACTTGTTAAATCACGATACAATTTATCCATAAAAAATGGAGCAATTGGAGCGCTTAATTTACTGATCGTTAACAGACAAGTATAAAGCGTTTGATAAGCCGCGATTTTATCGTGTGCATATTCTCCTTTCCAGAAACGACGACGACATAAACGAACGTACCAATTACTTAGGTTTTCCTGAACGAAATCAGAAATTGCCCTTGCTGCTTTTGTAGGCTCATAATCTTCGTAACATTCATCAACAAATTTTATTAAAGAATGTAATTCAGACATGATCCATTGATCGATTTCAGGTCTTTCGTTTAACGGAATTTCAGCTTCTTCATATTTAAATCCATCGATATTCGCATATAATGAGAAGAATGAATAGGTATTGTATAATGTTCCGAAGAATTTACGACGTACCTCAGCAATTCCTTCAAGATCAAATTTTAAGTTGTCCCAAGGATTCGCATTCATGATCATGTACCAGCGTGTAGCATCAGGACCATATTCTTCGATAGTTTTAAAAGGATCTATAGTATTCCCTTTACTCTTAGACATTTTTATTCCGTCCTTGTCTAAAACCAAACCATTCGAAACTACATTTTTATAAGCTATTTTATCAAAAACCAAAGTTCCGATCGCGTGCAGGGTATAGAACCATCCACGTGTCTGATCGACACCTTCGGCGATAAAGTTCGCAGGAAAATCTTTATTCTCATCAATTTTATCTTTGTTCTCAAAAGGATAATGCCATTGCGCATAAGGCATAGCTCCTGAATCGAACCAAACATCAATTAAATCGCTTTCGCGTTTCATTGGCTGTCCTGAAGCCGAAACTAAAGTTATTTGATCGACGACATTTTTATGCAAATCGATTAAATCATAGTTAGACTCAGCCATATTTCCGATTTCAAAACCTTTAAACGGATTTTCTTTTTGAAAACCAGCTTCGATAGATTTTTCGATCGCGTTGTATAATTCTTCAACAGAACCAATAAGAACTTCTTCTTTTTTGTCTTCAGTTCTCCAAATTGGCAACGGAATACCCCAATATCTAGAACGAGATAAGTTCCAGTCGTTGGCATTTTTAAGCCAATTTCCAAAACGTCCTTCACCAGTAGACTTAGGCTTCCAATTGATAGTTTCGTTCAGGTCGAACATTCTATCTTTTACATCGGTTACTTTTATGAACCAGGAGTCTAGTGGATAATATAATAACGGCTCATCAGTTCTCCAGCTGTGTGGATAACTGTGCACGTATTTCTCAACCTTAAAGGCTTTATTTTCTTCTTTTAATCGAATAGCAATTTCAACATCAACAGAACGCTCTGGCGCTTGTCCCGCATCATAATATTCGTTTTTCACGTATTTACCAGCAAGTTCTCCTAAATGCGAAGTGAATTTTCCTTGTAAATCTACCAGCGGCACTGCTGTTCCGGTTTCGTCCAGAACCAACATTGGCGGCACTTCTGGTTTCGCTTCTTTTGCTACTTTAGCATCATCAGCCCCAAAAGTTGGAGCAGTATGTACAATTCCGGTTCCGTCTTCTGTAGTAACGAAATCTCCAGCTATTACTCTAAATGCATTTTCAGCATTTTGATAAGGTAATACGTATGGCAATAATTGCTCGTAACGAATTTCAACTAAATCAATTCCTTTTGCTTCCGCTAAAATTTTGTACGGAAGTTTTTTATCACCTTCTTTTACATTGTCAAAGTCAGCATCGTCTTCACTTAAGAAAAAACCTTTTCCGAATTGTTTTCCAACTAAATTCTTAGCCAAAACAACATTTACCGGCTCAAAAGTATATTGATTGAATGTTTTTACTAAAACGTAATCGATTTTTGGACCAACGGTCAAAGCGGTATTCGATGGCAATGTCCACGGAGTTGTCGTCCAGGCCAAGATGTGAATATCTCCAAAACCTTGTAAAAATGAAGGCAATGTTTCAGGCAATGTTTTAAACTGCGCAACAATGGTAGTATCTGTAACATCTCTGTAAGCTCCCGGCTGATTTACTTCATGAGAAGACAATCCTGTTCCTGCTTTTGGAGAATAAGGCTGAATCGTATATCCTTTGTACAACAAACCTTTATCGTAGATTTGTTTCAAAAGCCACCAAACAGACTCCATATATTTTGGTTTATAAGTAACATACGGATCTTCCATATCTACCCAATATCCCATTTTTTCGGTCAAATCATTCCATACGTCGGTATAACGCATAACGGTTTTTTTACACGCTTCGTTATATTCTTCGATCGAAATGGTTTTACCAATATCTTCTTTTGTAATTCCAAGTTCTTTTTCGGTACCTAGTTCTACAGGTAATCCGTGTGTGTCCCATCCGGCTTTTCTTTTTACCTGAAAACCTTTTTGAGTTTTATATCTGCAAAAAATATCTTTAATCGCACGTGCCATCACGTGGTGAATTCCCGGTAAACCATTTGCTGAAGGCGGACCTTCAAAAAATACGTAAGGCTCAGCACCTTCGCGAGTTGTTACGCTCTTTTCAAATATATTTTCTTTCTTCCAAAAATCAAGTACTTCTGACGCTACTGTTGGCAAGTCAAGTCCTTTGTATTCAGTAAATTTTGTGCTCATTTTATCCTTTTCTTAAACGAGGTGCGAAAGTAAGGAATTTTGGATTATTGACCGCCACTTTCTTGAAATTTCACAAACTTTTGTTGAGATAATGGGTACAAAAACAAAAGAATTGATTAGTTTCCGGTACTAAACTCAAAAAATTGAGCCATTAAACCAAAAACCAATCAATTCTTATTATTCTTTTTTTAAGTATAAAAGACTATTTAAAACTTCCGAAATAGACTTCTTTCATGAAAATTCTATTTCCAAAAACAGCATTTACTTCAACTTTTTCACGACTTTCCTGATAAGAAGTATCTCCGTAAAAATCCTCAATTTCATAATTGATTTTATGCGGAATTTTTCCTGAATTTAATGCCGTTACCGGACGATAATCTTTAAAAAGCTTTCTCTCAAAAAAACTTTTGTTTCCATCATCAAATTCTGTTCTTTCTGTCGCTACAATCGAAAAGTTTTCTTTGTCTACAAAAAGATGATAATCTGTTTTAGGAATTGTTCTATTACTTGTATTTAATGTTTTTTCGAAATAATTCAAATGATAACATAATTTTCCATCGACCATTTCGTCTTGCAAAAGATCCAGTTTATTCCATAAGTCAAGTCTAAAAGCAGTTAAAAAATTCACCGGATCTAAATTTGCAGAAAGATTACCGTAAGTGTACACTGGTAATTTTGCCCATTTAGCTTCTATTCCACTTTCGCGATCACTGTGACTCCATGCTTCCGGCCCATTTACAATTTCATAATAGGTTTCGGGCATTTTCTTTTTCAGAAGATAATTAGTCGTCGTCGCCCATCTTTCTTCTGTTTGAGGTATCTTACTCTCTTCTAAAGTTAACTTAGATAATAAATGTGTTTTCTCGACTTTTTTCAGAACATCGCTTCCGCCAAAATTAGCAATGATTTTCGCTAACAAATCCGGATTAGATTGATAAGCAATAGAATCCAGCATATTTTCACGCTGAATTTTGCTTTTTTCTAAAGCTGCTGCTCTATTTTCTTTCTCAATACTCCAATCAGCTTCCTGACGGTCGATTTTTTCAAAAAACGCTAATCTTAATTCTTCTTTTTCCTCCGCAATCTTTAAACCTAATTTTTTAAGTTCTGCAAAACGTGGTGTATGGCTTCTTATTTTTTTATCTGCAAAATAACCTCTGTTAACTCTTTCGATAATTGTAGAACCTCTTGAATCCTGCTTGTCATTTTCAATCAATAAATTGGCATACTGCAAAGCTTTTTCTTTATTTTCAAGTAGAAAATAAGTTTCAGCCAAATTGTTGGTAACTATAAAACGAATATCTTCATTTGCGGGAGAAAGCGGATATTTAACCAACAAGCTTTCTAAATATTGCAGATGCGGTGTTAGTAATTTCTCGTCTAAACCTTTCTCGAGAGTTACTTTCTCCATCTGAGCTGTAATTTCTGTCTCGAAAGCAAGCATTTGTTTGTATTCTGAATGCCCTTTTGAAGTTACAAACTCAAATTTTTCCTTTACTATAGTAGTTGAATATCCAAATTTATAATTTAAAAAATCCTGAATCCTTATTGCCGCTTTGTAAACAACATTATCAAATCCAAGCCCTACATCGCTGTAATCTGAGTTCTTTACAGCTGTCTTTACTTTTTTGTCCTGTTCTGAGGCTGCAACTTTTAAAGCACCAATACTATTTCCCACACTTACTGAATAAGAATCTGAACCCCCAAAATCCTTAGTCAATATAATTTTATCGCCAAGCTTAACATCTAGTTTTACATTATTTATATAGTTAGATTGCGCATTATAAGTCCAGCGATTTTTTTCTTTATCATAAACACTATCTATTTGAGTGTTTGTATATCTGGGCATCGCAAAGGTTAAGTAAAGCTTAAGCTTTCCGTTTACCGGATCTTTTATAAATCCATCAATATTAAAAAAATCCTTCTTTAAATTAGATTCTTCTTCCTGCAGCGATTTATCCATTTGATAAAAAGCAGTTTGCGTTAATACATTATCAAGAGCTGAAAATTCTGAATATCTAATTACCGGAATTTTAAATTTCTTTGTTTTCGAACTTATTTTTTCTTGTGCCTGAACTGAACCAATTACAAGCAAAGCTATTAAGAGTAATATTTTTTTCATAGGCAAAAAAAAAGCCACCAGAAATAAATTCTGATGGCTTTGGGTTTTTAATTTTCTTATTTTTTATTGAAAATTTGAATAGATTTATCAGACACATAAAAAATGTTTTGTGTCGCAGGATCTACTTCATAAACTGGTTTATTGTTATTGAAAATAATTTTATCAACCTCAACTCCATCAACTTTACTCACTTTTACAAGAATTTTTTCTCCAGAATCTGCTTTTGCAAAAATATAAGAGAAGTCTCTGTTTTGTTTCATTGCATTAAAACGAGAGTTAAATTTAGCTGCTACTATACCAAGAGCTGCTGACCCGGCTGCATAAGCTTTTGCCTGATCCTTATTTGTTTGATCTCCTTTTGCAACTGCGGTTCTCATGTTACCGTCAGAATCGCGATATGTCATAGTTATATCAGCACCTTTAACTGAACTTACTGCAGAACCAACACCTAAACCAATACTTCCGGCAATTGCAGCGCTTTTAAGTAAACGCCTTGTTCCTTCACCTGGTTGTGTATAAGTAAGGTGGTATTTTATAGTTCCATCCATATTAACTCCCATTACTTCAAGCGGTCCTGAAAGCACAACTCCCCAAGGAAATAATTCAATACTATTTAATTCTTTCTCTTTTTTGATATTTACTTTAGCAAATGGTTCTGGCTTATCGCTAATGCTTGGATCAAATTTGTACAATTTCTCGTCATTATATACTAAGTAAGAGTTTGTAGCTTCGTCGTAAGTTGGTAAAACCGGACGATCTTTTTCAAACTTAATATTACGTTTCCAAAGTTTAACTCCTGTTTTATAATCAACCATGTTTCCGTAAGTTCCTGTAAGGTACATTACTTTTTCACCTACTTTTCCTAAGTAATAAATTGGATCTTCTTTGTCGTCTGAAATTTCAATGAATTTTTTCCAAAGTTTTTCTCCGTCTTTGTTGATCAGCATCATTTCATTTTCTGCAACATATAAGAAATCCTGATCGATAGGGATTACTCTTTTCAAACCATCTCCACGAGCATCTTTTTTCCAAACTTTTTCTCCTGTATTCAGGTCAAAAAAGTTAAAACCACTATAATGAGCAATTAATAATTTTGTACCCCAGTCTTCTAAATAAACAACACGTTTTGTTTTAATAGATTCTTTCCAGATACTTTTCCCGTTTTCTGTGTTCAAAACATTCAAATATTCTTTGGCTGCAAATAAACCTTTACTGTTTACAACTACAATATTTTTATCATTTTGAGTCAAAAAGAATCTTGAATAATCCTCTTCGGCTTTCCAGTTTAATTTTCCTGAATTTCTGTCAAATGAATATAGTTTTCCGTACAACAAATAATAAATTACTGATCCGTGTACTGTCGCTTTATTGGTATTTGAAGACTCTTTTAATGAGAAGCTAAATAATGATTTTGCTTTATCTACAGTAGTATTCCATTTTAATTCTCCTGTTTTCATATCTAATAAAGCAATTGCCATATCTCCGTCTTTTTTCAAAGTAAGCAAATACTCATCTGTTTCAGGAATAAAATCTGACTGCATTACCCAGAAAGATTCTTTAGACGAATTGTAAACCACTTTACCACCATCTGTATTAATGATAATATATTTACTATTGATGTAAGCCTCTACATAAGGACTTCCGGGAACACTTGATAAATCACTTTTTTCTTTAAAAAGTTTTCCAAAATCAGGATCAGTCAGGATATCACCCGCTGAAGTTGCTCCAAAATCCTCTTTTGTTAATGTCCAAACAATTTTTTTCGTTTCAGGATCTAAACCTTTTACAGTTCCACCTTCTTTAAAAACAACAATTCCTGTTATTTCGTTTTGAACCATGTCTTTGACACTGTTCTCTGTAGTGATTATTTCGTCGTATTTTCTTTGAGCAGTCGCCGAAAAAGCAACTAAGAAAACCAAAATAATCGAAAAAGCAATTTTCTTCATAGTAATTTTTTTCTTTAAAAAATTTAATAATTAGGCTGGGGTTTTTAGTAATGAATTCACTTATTAAAATAATAATTAAGAAAATTTTAATAAAAATTCACTGCGCAAATATATAAAAATAGCATTCACTTTAAGAAAAAATTTCTTTCAGAATATCAAGTGATTTTGGCTTCTTAAAACCGTCTAAATGAAAGCTATAATAATCGATCAGAATCTTCAATAAAATCTGTCTTTCGATGACATGAAAAACTTTTTCGGTATTGTCAAATTTCAAATCAATCAATTTTTTAAAGAGGTTGGTTTCATGTTCTGTAAGGGCAGTCAAACCATGAAAAAGGGTAAAAACACCATCGTTTATTTCGAAGTAAGGCAAATCAACATCTGAGACATCCGGATAAAAACCCAAATACTTGGTGATTTCTAAAAGTAAAATCAAATGAAAATTAGAAATTTCGTCATGATGATCCAGCCAGGTTAAAGCCGTTTCCAGAAAAACAAAAAGCGATTCGTTTTTTTCTTCTTCCTGAATAGAATAATGAAGCATCTCAGACAAAAACATGACCATGGTGCTTTTTATAATATCTGTATGAATGCTTTGAAAAGGAACTGCGGTTTTTATTTCTTTGAAATTTTCTAAAGTCCCTTTGTTTTTATGTACGGCTTCGATTTCGAGAATCGACAAAGGCTGAAAGTAAGCAATTTTCTGACTGGCTTTTCGGCTCGAAAAAGCATCGCGCACAAAATAAGACTTCAGACCGTTTGAAAGCGTAAAACATTTTACAATCAAACTTTTTTCCTGAAATTTTAGCGAAGAGATTACTATTGCTTTGGTTTTGACTAACAAATTTAGATTTTAGATTTTAGATTTTAGATTTTAGATTTTAGATTTTAGATTTTAGATTTTAGATTTTAGATTTTAGATTTTAGATTTTAGATTTTAG